>NZ_JBEXKU010000014.1:0-114350 GCF_040609575.1 Streptomyces sp. NPDC004647
GGATTTCGTCGGCCGACGAACAGCCCGCCGACTGCGCTTGGATGACCCCGTTCGGCGCTTGTCCGGCTGTCCCGCGATGTCGGCACCGGCCGCGCCGACAGACACGTACGTCTCGGGTGCCGCGGCCGGCTCAGCAGGTACGTCTCGGGTGCCGCGGCCGGCTCAGCACGTACGTCTCGGGTGCCGCGGCCGGCTCAGCACGTACGTCTCGGGCCGGCGTCAGCTGAGGGCGACGACCAGCGTCACCACCGCGCCCACGGCCCCGGCGGCGATCTCCAGCCGGTCCGTCAGCTGCCGGGTCAGCCACAGGCCCCGGCCGCCCTCCCCCGCGAACAGTCCCGGCGGCTCACGGGGGATGACCTCCTCGCTGAACCCGGGCCCGTTGTCGGTGACCCGGCAGTGCAGCCTGCCGCCGTTCCGGTAGAGCAGCAGACGGCCCTCGCCGCCGCCGTGCTCGACCGCGTTGCACGCCACCTCGTGGACGGCGAGCACGAAGTCGCTTCTACGCGGCTCGTCGAGCCCCGCGCGTGTCACGCTGTCGATGATGCGCAACCGCAGCGTGGGTACGTCCTCCCTCGCGAAGAGCAGCTCCAGCAACCGCGCCTCCTGCGGCAGATCCGCCACATCCGCGTTCATGGCACCGTCACCTCGACCTCCGTCACGACCAGCCATCGGGCGGTGCGCGCCCTGCCACGGCGGTCGGGTGCCGCCACCGTCGACAGGCATGCAGCGCAGGACCGCGATCCACGCACGACGCTACTCCCCGTCATCGTTCGCCACCACGCGTCACCACATTTGCGCCGAGCCATACGGAACCCGACCGGAAGAACCAAGAGGGCGATCGAAAGCGTCGTTGTAGTGTCCGGACCTGACATTCGGAAGCGGATCACCCGCGTGACCCGCGTGAACGGCAATCTCCTGGAGGACCCCGACATGGGCATCGTCAGCTGGATCATCCTGGGCCTCGTCGCCGGAGTCGTCGCCAAGGTCCTCCTGCCGGGACGCGACCCCGGCGGGCTGATCGGCACGACCCTCATCGGTGTGGCCGGGGCATTCATCGGAGGCTGGCTGTCCGCGAAGTTCCTCGACCGGCCGGTCGACAAGGACTTCTTCGACCCGGCGATGTGGGTGGCCGCCATATCCGGATCACTGGTCCTGCTGATCGGGTACCGGCTGCTGTTCGGGCACTCGCGCGAGCGCCGCTGACGCCCATGGGCCCGGGCGACCCCGGAGGCCGGCCCAGACAGGCAGGCAGGCCACGAACCCCGGGCGGCACAGCCCGGGTTGGCGGGGAAAGCGGCGGCCCGGCTGCTGCTGGGCGTCTCGCTGTCCTGTCGGGGATCGTGGACGACATCCCCCTGCGTCGCCCGAGGCCCCGGTCAACGGCGACCTGGTCCAGAACACGGGACAGCACGGATCACGTCATGGGGTGGGGGCAGCGGCGAGGTCAGCTGAAGGACCAGCCGGACCAGCGGTTCACCGTGACCGCGACGACCGGGCCCTGCGGGGGCCGTCCGCGATACTGCGCGTACCGGGCCTGCAGGCCCGCGACCGACCGGGCCCGGCGCGCGTCGTCCTCCACCAGCTCGGCCGTGCCGTCGGCGCGGACCCACCAGAGCGCGGACCAGTCGTCGGAGTAGTGGTCCGCCAGCAGTGCGACGTGGTCGTTCTCGCGGATGTTCCGCAGACGCCGGAGCTGCCAGGTGCTCTTGGGCTTGTGGTCGACGGCGAAGTACACCGTGTCGCCGTCCAGGACGAAGGTCACCGGCACCAGGTGCGGCACCCCGCCGCCGCTCGCCGTGGCCAGCCGGGCCACGCGCGCCGCGGCGAAGCGCCGACGCGCCTCAGCCGGATCGAGCTCCATGCCTCGACCGTACGGCGGCCCCGAGGCACTCGGCGTCCGCGCCACACCCCGACGCCGGCCGGTCCCGCGTCAGGACACCACGTCCTTGGTGCGGAAGCCGCGGAAGGCCAGGGCGAACAGCACCAGGGCGTACGCCACCGAAACCGCCGTCCCCTTGATCATGCCGCCCCACTCCACATGCTGCTGGAGCGCGTCCGCCCACGCGAACTGCCAGTGGGCGGGCAGGAAATCGCGCCAGGAGCCCAGCGCCGTCACCGCGTCCAGCACATTGCCGACGATCGTGAGGCCCACCGCGCCGCCGACCGCACCCAGCGGAGCGTCGGTGCGCGTGGACAGCCAGAACGCGAGGGCCGCGGTGACCAACTGGCCCACGAAGATGTACGCAACGACGATCGCGAGCCGCGGCAGGGCGGCGCCCGGCGGGAGAACTCCCCCGGTGGGGATCTGCAGATCCCCCCACCCGTACGCCGCGGTACCCGCGAGCAGCGCCACCAGCGGGAGCAGCAGCATCGCGGCGGCACTGAAGGCGAGCGCCACGGTCAGCTTGCTGACCAGCAGCCGGGTGCGCGGCACAGGGGCCGCCAGGAGATAGCGCAGTGAGGCCCAACTCGCCTCCGAGGCGACCGTGTCGCCGCAGAACAGGGCCACCGGCACGACCAGCAGGAAGCCCGCCGATACGAACAGACAGGTCGCGGCGAAGTTCGCGCCGGAGGCCGTGGCGGTGTCGATCAGCGTCACCTGGCCGTTGTCGCGGCCGGGTTCGCCGCCGATCGCGAAGGCGGCGATCAGGATGAACGGCAGCGCGGCGAGTATCCCGGCGACCACCATCGTGCGGCGGCGCCGCAGCTGACGCATCGCCTCCACCCGCAGCGGCAGGGTGCGCCGGGCCCGGTAGCCGGACGCCGAGACCCGCTGGGCCGAGTCCGTGGATGCAGTCACGGCGTGCCTCCGATCAGGGTGAGGAAAGCGTCCTCGAGGCGGCGGTGCGGGCCGATGCTCTCCACCGGGATCTCCAACCGGACGAGTTCCACGAGCAGTTCGGGGACGGTCGCACCGTCGAGCCGTACGAGCAGCCCTTCGGCGGTGCGCACGGCGGAGCCGACGCCCGGCAGCGCCGTGACCCTGTCCACCACGACGTCGGACGGCACACCGCCCGCGATGCCGACCAGCAGCGTGTCGCCGCTGCCGGTGATCTCCGCGACGGGGCCCGCGCTGACCAGCCGCCCATGGTCCATGACCACCAGGTGCGTACAGCTCTGCTCGACCTCGGCGAGGAGGTGGCTGGAGACGATGACGGTCCGCCCGGCGGCCGCGTACCGGATCAGGACCTCGCGCATCTCCCGGATCTGCGGCGGGTCGAGGCCGTTGGTCGGCTCGTCGAGGATCAGCAGGTCCGGCATGCCGAGCATGGCCTGGGCGATGGCCAGCCGCTGCCGCATGCCCTGCGAGTACGTCCGCACGGGGCGCTCCAGGGCATCGCCGAGTCCGGCGATCTCCAGAGCCTCCTCGATGTGCGCGTCCGCCACCGGCCGGCCGGTGGCCAGCCAGTACAGATCCAGGTTGGCGCGGCCGGTCAGATGCGGCAGGAAGCCCGCGCCCTCGACGAACGCACCGACCCGCGACAGCACCGGCGCTCCCGGCCGGACGGCCTGTCCGAAGATGCGGATCTCACCTCCGTCGGGCCGGATCAGGCCCATGAGCATCCGCAGGGTGGTGGTCTTGCCCGCGCCGTTGGGCCCGAGCAGGCCGAGGACCTGGCCGCGCTCGACGCGGAAGGACAGATCGCGTACGGCATACCGGTCGGCGGACTTGGCGTAGCGCTTGCTCAGATCGGTGATCTCCAGGGGCACGTCCGTCAGCGCCGGGTCGGGGCCCGGGGTGGCGGTGCGCCGGCGGCCGGTGAGCAGCAGCGCGGCGGCCACGGCGGCGCCACCGAGCGGCAGGCCCCAGGTCCACCACGGCAGGGCGCTGGAGGCGGTCTGCACGTCCGGGTCGGTGGGCACCGTCATCCCGTTCCCGGCGAGAGAGACGCTGTACGCCGCGGACTTCTCCGGGGAGGCGAACGCCAGGTCCGTGGCGGACAGCACGAGCCGCATCCGGTGCCCTGCCTCGAAGTTGTGGTCGACGGCGGGCAGCCGCAGCTCGACGGTTCTGCCTTCCTTTGCGCCGGTCACCCGGACCGGGGAGACGAGCGACGAGGGCAGCAGCTGGCTGCCGCTCTGGCTGACGTCGTACACCTTGGCGAAGAGCACGGCGTCGTCGGAGTCGGCCTTGACCTTGACACGCACCGTCGGGGAGCCGGTGACCCGCGTCCCCGAGCTCAGCGGCGCGGAATCGAAGCGCGCGTGCTGGCCGGGGAAGTCGAGGGAGACTCCGAAGCCGAAGGTGGACAGCTGCCCGAGGCCTCCTGCGCCCGGGACGGCGGAGATGGCGGGCGGACTGCCCCCGGCCGGGTTGGCGAACCGCTGCTCGCGGCCGGCGAGCCGGACCGTACGCGCTTCGGTGCCGCCCAGGCCGGGGTAGCGGTCGCCGGAAGCGCCGCGGAGCTGGGCCCGTCCGTCCGTGCTGTCGATGCCGCCGGTGCGGGAGACGCGGAAGGGCGGTCCGGTGTCGGTGCCCTTCTCGCCCTTGAGGTAGCGGTCGAACCAGTCGGTGACGCGCTGCCGGACCCGGTCGGTCTCCTGGTCGCCGCCGTCGTGTCCGCCCGCGAGCCAGTCGACGGAGACCGGCGCGCCGTTGGCGGAGATCCGCTTGGCCATGGCATCGGCGTGGCCGAGCGGGAAGAGAGAGTCGGTCTGGCCCTGGAGGATCAGCGCGGGGACCTTGATGCGGTTGCCGACGGCCGACGGGCTGCGCTCGGCCAGCAACTTGCGCGCTGCCGCGTCGGGCTCACCGGCGACCGCGACGCGCTCGTACATCGCGCACAGCGGCTTCTCGAAGCGGTCGCAGCCGGTGGCCTGTGCGGGCGAGGGAACGGTGGGTGCGCCGGTTGCCTCGGGCTGTTGGCCGGCTCCGCCGGCGGGCCCGCCGCCGCCCTCGGGTCCGCCGCCGTCCGCCGCGCCCGCGCCCGTGCCCTGCTCGGCCTCTCCCCCGCCTCCCGCCCCGGCGCCGACCGGGAACGAGCCGGTGGTGAAGAACATCCCGGCCCACAGCTTCTTGAAGACCCCGCCCGGGAACAGCGCGTCGGCGAGGTTCCAGTAGGTGTTCTGCGGGGCGATGGCGTCGACGCGCCGGTCGTTCCCGGCGGCGAGCAGCGAGATCGCGCCCCCGTACGAGGCACCGGCGAGCCCGACGCGCGGGTCACCCTCGGCGTCGAGCTTCACCTCGGGGCGATGGGACAGCCAGTCGATGAGCCTGCGGACGTCGGAGACCTCACGGCCGGGGTCGTTCACGCCGATGCGTCCGGTGGTCCGGCCGAAGCCGCGCGCCGACCAGGTCAGTACGGCGTATCCCTCGCCTGCCATCTGTTCGGCCTCCGTGCGGAGGTCTTCCTTGCTGCCGCCGAAGCCGTGCCCGAGCAGCACGGCCGGGCGGCGGTCGGACGCGGGGCCGGACGTGAAGAAGGAGGTGTCGATCCGCACCTCCTTCTTGCTGCCCGGGGACTCCGGGGCGGCGAGGATACGGTCCTCGCGATGCACGGGCGGCTGGTCGCCGGACGCGGCCGTCCAGGTGCCGGCCCCGGCGAGCAGGGCGACGGCGGCCGCGCCGGCGAGCAGCCGCCCGCGCCGTCGGGGCATCCGGGGCCGGGGCAATCGGAGATCCATATCCCGGATACTACGGATGTGCGATGACATCTCCACGGGCCCGGGGTCGGAGTCCGGGTGTCTCCCACGGGAGTACGCGCGCCCGGCGCATACCGCGGCTGCGGTATGCCCCGCTGTGCGCAGCCCTCCCCCGGTGCCGGTTCGCCGCGCGTGGTCACCCGCTCACAACAACAGCGAAAACGGGAGGAGTCCGGAGAATCGGAAGAGCCGGAGAAACGGGATATCAGCGGTGCTCGGGATTCTCGAAGTCGAAGCGGCAGCCCGCGTCCCACTCCGAGCGCTGGTTGCCGTGTGCCGGGAACCCGCCGGCGTCCTTGAGCAGCCGGGCCAGATGGAGCAGGTTCCAGGTCATGAAGGTGGTGTTGCGGTTGGTGAAGTCGTTCTGCGGGCCGCCGGAACCGGGGTCGAGATACGACGGTCCCGGGCCCGCCTCACCGATCCAGCCGGCGTCGGCCTGTGGCGGGATGGAGTAGCCGACATGCTGGAGGCTGTAGAGCAGGTTCATCGCGCAGTGCTTGATCCCGTCCTCGTTGCCGGTGATCAGGCAGCCCCCGACCCGCCCGTAGTAGGCGTACTGCCCGGCGTGGTTGAGGAGTGACGAGCAACTGTAGAGGCGTTCCACGATGCGTTTCGTCACGGAACTGTTGTCACCCAGCCAGATGGGACCGGCCAGGACCAGAATGTCGGCGGCCATCACCCGCCCGATGAGCTGCGGCCACTCGTCGCTCGCGGCGCCGTGCTCCGTCATGTCGGGCCACACTCCGGTGGCGATGTCGTGGTCGGCGGCACGGATCTGGTCCACGTGCACGCCCTCCTGCTCCATGATGGAGCGGCTGATGTCGACCAGGCCCTGGGTATTGCTCGTCCGGGGGGACGGCTTCAGGGTGCAGTTGATGAACAGCGCGCGCAGGTCGTCGAAGCGCCGCGGTGCCTGTCCGTCGCCGGCGGGTCCGGTCACTCTCTCCTCCTCGGTCGGCCCCCTTCGCTCAGCTGACCACGGAGCCCACCTCCGGGAACGACGTACGGCCCGGCGCGCCGCCGGGCCGTACTCGTTCAACGCCTCCGGCGTCAGTGGTTCTTCGGGAAGCCGAGGTCCACGCCGCCGTCGGACGGGTCGGGCCAGCGGGTGGTGACGACCTTTCCGCGGGTGTAGAAGTGCACGCCGTCGTTGCCGTAGACGTGGTGGTCGCCGAAGATCGAGTCCTTCCAGCCACCGAAGGAGTGGTAGCCCACCGGGACCGGGATCGGCACGTTCACGCCGACCATGCCCGCCTGGACCTCCATCTGGAAGCGCCGCGCGGCGCCGCCGTCGCGGGTGAAGACCGCGGTGCCGTTGCCGAACGGCGAGGCGTTGATGAGGGCCATGCCCTCCTCGTAGGTCTCCGCGCGCAGCACGCACAGCACCGGGCCGAAGATCTCGTCCTTGTACGCGTCCGCGTCCGTCGACACCTTGTCGAGGAGGGAGAGACCGATCCAGTGGCCGTCCTCGAAGCCCTCGACGGTGTGGCCGGTGCCGTCGAGTACGACCTCGGCGCCCTGGGCGGCCGCGCCCGTGACGTAACCGGCGACCTTGTCGCGGTGGGCCTTGGTGATCAGCGGGCCCATCTCGGAGGTCGGGTCGTTGCCGGGGCCGATCTTGATCTTCTCGGCACGATCGCGGATCTTCGCCACGAGTTCGTCGCCGACCGGGCCGACCGCGACGACGGCGGAGATGGCCATGCAGCGCTCGCCGGCCGAGCCGTACGCCGCGGAGACTGCGGCGTCGGCGGCCGCGTCGAGGTCCGCGTCGGGGAGGACCAGCATGTGGTTCTTGGCTCCGCCGAGCGCCTGGACGCGCTTGCCGTTCGCGGAGGCGGTGGTGTGGATGTAGCGGGCGATCGGGGTGGAGCCGACGAAACTGACGGCGACGACGTCGGGGTGCTCCAGCAGCCGGTCGACGGCGACCTTGTCACCGTTGACGACGTTCAGTACGCCGTCCGGCAGTCCGGCCTCGGCGGCCAGCTCGGCGAGCCGGAACGCGGCCGACGGGTCCTTCTCGCTCGGCTTGAGGACAAAGGTGTTTCCGCAGGCGATGGCGAGCGGGAACATCCACATCGGCACCATGGCCGGGAAGTTGAAGGGCGTGATGCCCGCGACGACGCCGAGCGGCTGCCGGATCGAGGCGACGTCCACGCGGGTGGAGACCTGGGTGGACAGCTCGCCCTTGAGCTGCGTGGTGATGCCGCAGGCCAGCTCGACGATCTCCAGGCCGCGGGCCACCTCGCCGAGCGCGTCGGAGTGCACCTTGCCGTGCTCGGCGGTGATCAGCTCGGCGATCTCGTCGCGGTGGGCGTCGAGGAGCGCCCGGTAGGCGAAGAGGACGGCGGTGCGCGCCGCGAGCGAGGAGGTGCCCCAGGTCTCGTACGCGGACCTGGCCGCGGCCACGGCGGCGTCGACCTCGTCGACGGAGGCGAGCGCGACCCGGGTGGTCTGCGCGCCGGTCGCCGGGTCGGTGACAGGACCGTAGTTGCCGGACGCGCCCTCGACGGTCTTGCCGCCGATCCAGTGGTCGATGGTCTTCATCATGCGGGTCCTTTGAGGGTGGTGGTGGGCGACGGGCGGGAGGGCGGGTCAGAGGTGGCGGCGTCGGCCTGCCGCGTGGCGCTCGTACTCCTCCCGCGCCTTGACGGCCGCGGGGCGGGTTGCGGTCTGGGCCACAGGAACATCCCACCACGCCTGGGCGGGGGGCGCGCCGGACACTGTGTCGGCTGTTTCCGTCTCCACATAGACACATGTGGGGTGGTCGGAGGCCCGGGCGACCGCGAGCGCTTCCCGCAACTCGCGGACGCTCCCGGCGCGGATCACCGCCATCCCGAGGCTGGCCGCATTGGCGGCGAGATCGACGGGCAGCGGGTCGCCGGTGTACGTGCCGTCGGCGCCGCGGAAGCGGTAGGCGGTGCCGAAGCGCTCGCCGCCGGTGCCCTCGGAGAGCCCGCCGATGGAGGCGTAGCCGTGGTTCTGGATCAGCACCAGGTTGATGTTGATCCCTTCCTGGACGGCGGTGACGATCTCGGTCGGCATCATCAGATACGTACCGTCGCCGACCAGGGCCCATACCGGGCGGTCCGGGGCGGCGAGGCGTACGCCGATGGCAGCCGGGATCTCGTAGCCCATGCAGGAGTAGCCGTACTCCAGGTGGTACTGGCGCGGTGAGCGGGCCCGCCACAGCTTGTGGAGGTCGCCGGGGAGGGATCCGGCCGCGTTGATGATCACGTCCTCGTCGCCGACCACCGCGTCCAGGGCGCCGAGAACCTGGGTCTGGCTGGGGCGGGCGCTGTCGTCCTCGGCGGCGTACGCCCGGTCGACGGCCTGCTCCCAACGCGCCTTGCCGGTGCGGTACTCCGCCTCGTACACGGCATCGACGTGGTGCCCGGGCAGGGCGGCGGTCAGCGCTTCGAGCCCGGTACGGGCGTCGGCCACGAGGGAGGTGGCGCCCATCTTGTGCGCGTCGAAGGAAGCGATGTTGAGGTTGACGAAGCGGACGCCGGGGGTGGCGAAGAGGGTGCCGGAGGCGGTGGTGAAGTCGGTGTAGCGGGTGCCGACGCCGATGACCAGATCGGCCTCGCGGGCGAGGTCGTCGGCGACGGCCGTGCCGGTGTGGCCGATGCCGCCCACGTCCGCCGGGTGGTCGTGGCGCAGCGAGCCCTTGCCCGCCTGGGTGGAGGCGACGGGGATGCCGGTCGCCTCGGCCAGTTCCTTCAGGGCGTCCTCGGCTCCGCTGTGGTGGACGCCGCCGCCCGCGACGATCAGCGGGCGGGCCGCGGACCGTACGGCCCGCGCGGCGCCGGCGAGCGCTTCCGGGTCGGGCGCGGCCCGGCGGACGTGCCACACCCGCTCGGCGAAGAACTCCTCCGGCCAGTCGAAGGCTTCGGCCTGCACGTCCTGCGGCAGGGCGAGGGTGACGGCGCCGGTCTCCGCGGGGTCGGTGAGGACGCGCATGGCCTGGAGGGCGGCGGGGATCAGCGCTTCGGGGCGGACGACCCGGTCGAAGTAGCGGGAGACGGGGCGCAGACAGTCGTTCACCGAGATGTCCCCCGCGTACGGGACTTCGAGCTGCTGGAGGACCGGGTCGGCGGGGCGGGTGGCGAAGATGTCGCCGGGGAGGAGGAGCACGGGGAGCCGGTTGACGGTGGCCAGCGCCGCACCCGTGACGAGGTTGGTGGCGCCGGGTCCGATGGAGGTGGTGACGGCGTGCGCGGACATCCGGCCCGACTGCCTGGCGTATCCGACGGCCGCGTGCACCATCGCCTGCTCGTTGCGGCCCTGGAGGTACGGCAGCCTGGCGGGCCCGGATTCGAGCAGCGCCTGCCCGATGCCCGCGACATTGCCGTGGCCGAAGATGCCCCAGCAGGCGCCGATGAGCCGTTGCCGCTGCCCGTCGCGCTCGGTGTGCTGCCGGGACAGGAACTCCACCAGGGCCTGGGCGACGGTGAGTCTGCGAGTGTCGGGCCGGCTGTTCATCGGGTTGCCTCCGGAGCTTGGTAGAGCGGCAGCCGGGGGTCGACCGGCCGGCCGGGCCAGGTGCCGCGGATCCAGGTGTGGTCGGGGTGATCGCAGATCAGCCACTCCCGCTCCGCGCCGGGGCCCGCCATGACGTTGAGGTAGTACATGTCGTGGCCGGGCGCGGCGATGGACGGGCCGTGCCAGCCGTCGGGGATGACCACGGCGTCACCGCTGCGGACCTCGGCGAGGACGTCGGTGTCCTTGCCGGGGCCGGAGGGGGTCACCCGCTGGTAGCCGAGGCCCTGCGCACCACGGCCGCCGGGATCGGAGGCGGGGGCTGGGGCGGGGGCGATCTCGAAGTAGTAGATCTCCTCCAGTTCGGACTCCGCGCCGGGGCGGCACTCGTCATGCTTGTGCGGGGGGTAGGAGGACCAGTTGCCGCCGGGGGTCAGCACTTCGACGGCGATGAGCCGGTCCGCCTCGAAAACCCCCGCGGCGCCGAAGTTGTTGACCTGGCGGGAGCAGTTTCCGGTGCCGCGCAGTTCCACGGGCACACCGGAAGCGGGCCCGTAGCGGGCGGTGAGGCGGCGCTCGCAGCGTGCGCCGGTGAGCGCGAAGCGGCCGCCCGCGCCGGAGGCGATCTGCGCATGCGCGTCACGCGGTACGTAGGCGAAGTCCGTGACGCCGTCGAACACGCTCTCCCGGCCGTGCAGATCGAAGGTGCGGTCGTCGACGAGGACGGTGCAGCCTCCGCTGAGCGGCAGCACGATCCACTCGCTGTCACCGGTGGCGAGCGCGTGCGAGCCGCCGGGCGGCAGCTCGAGGATGCGCAGGCTGGAGTAGCCCCAGCCGGCCCGCTCGGGGTCGATGTGCAGCGCGTACGGCCCGTCGGCCGTACTCCCGGCCTTGAGGTGGAAGTCCTGTGTGACGGTCATGCGATCAAGTCTCCTGCGAGGATGCGGCCGCTCGGCGGCGGTTCAGAGGAGTGCGACGGCGGTGTCGACGGCTGCGGTGACGTCGCCGTCGGCCGGGTAGAGCAACGACCGGCCGACCACCAGGCCCTGCACCGTCGGCAGCCGGAGCGCCTTGCGCCATTTCTCGTACGCCTCGGCCTGGTCCTCGGCGGCGCTGCCCACCTCACCGCCCAGCAGGACCGCCGGGAGGGTGGAGGCCTCCATCACGGCCGCCATCTCCTCGGGGTCCCTGGTCACCGGCACCTTCAGCCAGGTGTACGCGGAGGTGCCCGCGAGGCCGGAGGCGATGGCGATCGACTTGGTGACCGCCTCGGCGCTCAGGTCGTTCTCCACCCTCCCGCCGACACGGCGGGAGATGAAGGGTTCGACGAAGACCGGCAGGCGGCGCTCGGCCATCTCGTCGATGGCACGGGCGGAGGAGACCAGGGTGGCGAGCGAGCCCGGGTCGTCGTAGTCGATACGCAGCAGGAGCTTGCCCGCGTCGAAGCCGAGCCGGGCCAGGTCCTGGGCGCGGTGGCCGGTGAAGCGGTCGTCCATCTCGAAAACGGCTCCGGCGAGCCCGCCGCGGTTCATGGAGCCGATGACGACCTTGTTGTCGAGGGCACCGAGGAGGAGCAGGTCGTCCAGGATGTCGGCGGTGCCGAGTACACCGTCCACGCCGGGTCTCGACAGGGCCAGGCACAGCCGCTCCAGCAGGTCGGTACGGTTGGCCATCGCCAGATCCCGGTCCCCCACGGCGAGGGCGCCGCGCGCGGGGTGGTCGGCCGCGATGATCATCAGTCGGCCGCTGTCCCCGATCAGGGGTCGGCGGAGGCGACGGGCCGCGGCCTCGCCTATGGCCTCGGGATGCCGGGTCCGCACCTTCACGAGGTCGGAGATACGGATGCTCACGGGGTGGCTCTCTCTCGGGTGTCGTGGGCCGCGGTGGTCACGGGCGGGCGAGGACGTCTTCGACCTCGGCCGCGGTCGGCATCGCGGAGGAGCAGGCCAGGCGGGAGGCGACGATGGCGCCGGCGGCGTTGGCGTACCGCATCGTGCGCTCCAATTCCCAGCCCGCCAGGAGCCCGTGGCACAGGGAGCCGCCGAAGGCGTCGCCCGCGCCGAGTCCGTTGACCACCTCGACGGGGAGCGGCGGGACCTCGGCGGTGGTGCCGTCGCGGTGCACGGCGAGCACGCCCTTGGGTCCCTGCTTGACGACGGCGAGTTCCACGCCCGCGTCGAGCAGGGCGAGGGCGCAGTCCATGGGCTCCCGTACGCCGGTGGCGACCTCGCACTCCTCGAGGTTGCCGACGGCGACGGTGGCGTGTGCCAGGGCCTCGGCGTAGTACGGGCGGGCCGTCCCCATGAGGTCCTCGCCCTGCCAGAACATGGGCCGCCAGTCGAGGTCGAAGACGGTGGCGCCGTACGTGGTGCCCGCTTCGGCGCGGGCCGCGAGCGCGGCGAGCGTCGCGCCGCGGCTGGGCTCCTCGCACAGGCCGGTGCCCGTCACCCAGAAAATCCGGGCCGTGCGGATCGCGTCCAGGTCCAGCTCGCCCTCCTCGATCTCCAGGTCGGGCGCCTTGGGCTGCCGGTAGAAGTACAGCGGGAAGTCGTCGGGCGGGAAGATCTCGCAGAAGGTGACCGGAGTGGGGTACTGGCGCACCGGCGTCACCCAGCGGTCGTCGACGCCGAACTCGCGCAGGGCCCGGTGGATGTAGTCACCGAAGGGATCCTGGCCGGTGCGGCTGACGATCGCCGTACGGCGGCCGAGCCGGGCGGCGGCGACGGCGACATTGGTCGGGGAGCCGCCCAGGAACTTCCCGAAGGTCTCGACCTGCGCCAGCGACACGCCGGTCTGCAGCGGGTAGACGTCCACTCCGATCCGGCCCATGGTGATCAGGTCGTACGGCTCGGAGGGTTCGGATGAATCCCCCCGGGGAGAGTGCAGCATGCGCGCCCCTTCGGTTCGCTCGGCCGGGCTGGCCCCGTCACAGGTCTAACCGCGCCCGTCGCACGCTGTCAATAGTTTGTCCTTACATTCGGACCTGCCATCTTCCATGAATTGACGTTACGTCCTTATGTCAGGACGAAATCTTGACACTCCTCGGAGCGAGGTGGAGGCTACGCGGCATGACAGCCACCCAGCCCCTGTCCTCCGCCCCCGCCCTCGACCGGATCCGGGTCGGCTCCGCCCCCGACTCCTGGGGAGTCTGGTTCCCCGACGACCCCCGGCAAGTCCCCTGGGAGCGTTTCCTGGACGAGGTCACGCAGGCGGGCTACTCCTGGATCGAGCTCGGGCCGTACGGATATCTGCCCACCGACCCCGCCCGGCTCGCCGACGAGGTCGGCCGCCGCGAGCTCCAGGTCTCGGCCGGTACGGTCTTCACCGCGCTACACCGCGGCCCATCCGTCTGGGACGCCACCTGGGAGCACGTCGCGCAGGTCGCGGAGCTGACCCGGGCCATGGGCGCCAAGCACCTCGTCGTCATCCCGGCCTTCTGGCGCGACGACAAGACCGCCGAGCTGATCGAGAGCCCGGAACTGACGGCTGCGCAGTGGCGCGATCTGGCCGGCGGCATGGAGCGGCTCGGGCGCAAGGTGCGGGAGCGGTTCGGACTCGACATCGTCGTCCACCCGCACGCCGACACCCATATCGACGGTGAGGAGAACGTCGCCCGCTTCCTCGACGCGACCGACTCCGACCTGGTGGGACTCTGCTTGGACACCGGCCACTACGCCTACTGCGGCGGCGACAACCTCAAGCTCATCGAGACCTACGGCGAGCGGATCGGCTACCTCCACCTCAAGCAGGTGGACCCGGAGATCCTGGCCGATGTCGTCCGGAACGAGGTGCCGTTCGGGCCCGCTGTCGGGCGGGGAGTGATGTGCGAGCCGCCGAACGGGGTACCGGAGCTGGAGCCCGTACTGGCCGCGGCACAGAGGCTGGGCATCGATCTGTTCGCGATCGTCGAGCAGGACATGTACCCGTGCCCGCCGGACAAGCCCTTCCCCATCGCCGAGCGCACTCGGCGGTTCCTGCGCACCTGCGGTGCGTAGAACCGGGCTGCCGGGCAGGAACGGCGGGTGACGGCCGGCGCGACACGAGTCCGCCGGTCGCCGCGGCCGGGCCTGCGGGCCGCAGCCTGGATACGACACGGGCCTCAGCCTGGACACGACCGTCGAACTCCCCCGGCCTCGGGCACGGGGGACCGCACTCCTCGAGGGACAACATGACCAAGCAGGGAACACTCGGCGTAGCCGTCATCGGCACCGGCAGGATGGGCGCCGACCACGTCCGCCGGATCAACGAGGTGACCAGCGGCGCCCGGGTCGCCGCCGTCGTCGACATCGACGCCGAGCGCGCCAAACAGCTCGCCGACCGGATCGACGGCTGCACGGCCTACACCGACCCGGCCGCCGCCATGGGATCCCCGGACGTCGATGCGGCACTCATCGCGTCGCCCGGACCGGCGCACGAGGCAGCACTCCTCAAGGCGTTCGAGCGGGACCTCCCCGTGCTGTGCGAGAAGCCCCTCACCCCGGACGCCGATTCCGCGCTGCGGGTCATGGAGGCGGAGCAGAAGGCGGGGCACCGGCTGGTATCGGTCGGTTTCATGCGGCGTTACGACGCGGAGTATCTGAAGCTCAAGGCGCTGCTGGACAGCGAGCGGTTCGGCCGGACGCTGATGCTGCACTGCAAGCACCGCAATGTCTCCACGCCGCCCGGCTTCACCAACCAGATGATGATCAACGACTCGGTGGTGCACGAGATCGACACCACCCGCTGGCTGCTGGAGCAGGAGATCACGGCCGTGACCGTGCTCCGCCCGACACCGTCCTCGGGTGCGCCCGAGGCGCTCAGCGATCCGCAGTTGGTGCTCTTCGAGACGTCCGGCGGCTCGGTCGTGGATGTGGAGATCTTCGTCAACTGCGGCTTCGGCTACCAGGTGCAGTGCGAGGCCGTGTGCGAGTCCGGCAGCGCGCGGGTCGGCGACGGCCACGCTCTGGTCAGCAACACGGCCGGGCGCTGGGGCGGCGACATCGACCAGGACTTCGTGACACGCTTCGAGGACGCGTACGACCGGGAGGTGCAGCGCTGGGTGGACGCGACCCGGCGCGGAACGGTCGAGGGGCCCAGTACCTGGGACGGTTACGCGGCGGCCGCGGTCTGCGAGGCCGGCGTCCGGGCCCAGGCCACCGGAGCGCGTACGGTCACCAGCCTGATCGAGCGCCCTGCCCTCTACCGCTGACCCCCTCTCGCAGACGGGACTCCTCTCATGCGCATCGGATTTCTCGGCGCGGGCCGGATCGGCGCCTTCCATGCGGAAGCCCTGCTCGGCACGGCCGGTGTCAGCGAACTGGTGGTCGGTGACGCGGACAGCAGGAGGGCCACCGAACTCGCCGACCGGATCGGGGCACGGGCGGCGGAGTCGGTCGACGCCGTCTTCGCCGCGGGCATCGACGCGGTGGTGATCGCCACCGCGACGGCCTCGCACGCCGAACTGATCACCCGCGCCGCGCGCGCCGGGCTGCCCGCCTACTGCGAGAAGCCGATCGCGCTGGACCTGGCGGGGACGGTACGGGCCCTCCGGGAGGTCGAAGCGGCCGGGACGACCCTCCAGATGGGCTTCCAGCGGCGGTTCGACGCCGGATACCGGGCCGCCCGGCAGGCCCTCCGGGAGGGCAGGCTCGGACGGCTGCACACCATCCGGGCCATCACCTCCGACGCCGCACCGCCCCCTGCCGCGTTCCTCCCCCTCTCGGGCGGGCTCGTCCGGGACTGCCTGGTGCACGACTTCGACGCCGTACGGTGGCTGACGGGTCGTGAGGTCACCGAGGTGTACGCGACCGGCGCCAACGGCGGGGCTGCCTTCTTCCGGGAGGCAGGCGATGTGGACACGGCTGCGGCGCTGCTGACCCTGGACGACGGCACGCTCGTCACCGCGACCGCCACCCGCTACAACGGCGCCGGCTACGACGTGCGCATGGAACTGTCCGGTGAGCGTGACCAGTTCGTGGTCGGTCTCGATGCCCGTACCCCCTTCACCTCCGCCGAGCCGGGCGGCCCCGCCGCCCCTGCGCGCCCCTGGACCGGCTTCCTCGAACGCTTCGCACCCGCCTACCGCGCCGAGCTGGCCGCCTTCGTCCAGGCCGCGAGCGGTTCCGCGGCCAACCCCTGCTCCGGCGAAGAGGCCCTGCACGCCCTGCTGGTCGCCGAGGCCTGCGAGCTGTCCCGGGCCGAGCACCGGCCGGTGCGGCTGACGGAGATCAAGGAACTGATCGCGGATCTCGTCTGACTTTCGCCACAGTTGTCACAGTTGAGCAGGCTTCGCGTCACAGCTGATCAACAGCCCCCCTTGGCGATCACTCAGAGTCGTTGTCCTGTCACAGGCTCACTGACACCAGCGGCTGCACCGCAGATGCCTCGTCGGCTCCCCCCGGGCCGGCTCTGCGGCGCCCGCGAGGAGGTGCGTTGGATGACCGACCGGAGGCTGTGGTCGTACAAGGAGATCGCCGCACATATCCGCGTGCAGACCGACACCGTCCGTTCGTACCGCAAGCACGGGCATCTGCCGCCCCCCGATCATGTGGAGGGTGGCAAGCCCTATTGGTTCGCCGACACCATCCGGGCCTGGGTGGCCAGACGGCCGGGAAACCGCGGTCGCCGCGACCCGTAGGACCAGCCCCAACCCCCGAGCACCCCAACCCCCAACCCCCAACTCCCAGCCCCCGACCCCCCCGGAGGACATCGAGCGCATCGAGCGCATCGAGCAGCAGCGTCCGCGCAACCCGGGGCTACCGGTGTCCGGCGCCCACCGGGTCCGGTTCCGCGGTTGTCCCGGGGCGGGGCACGGCGTCGTCCGCCGCCGGGCTCTCCCCCTCGCTCAGTCCGATCCGGGCGTGCAATCGGCGCAGCGGGCCGGGCGCCCACCAGGTGGCACGGCCGGTGAGCCGCATCACCGCGGGAACCAGCAGACTTCGCACCACCATCGCGTCCATGAGCACGGCCAGGGCGATCCCGAGTCCCAGCATCTTGGTGTTGGTGACCCGCGAGGTGCCGATGGCCACCATGACGACGGCGAGGATCACCGCTGCCGCCGTGATCAGCCCGCCGGTCCGCCGGAGGCCGAAGACCACCGCACCCTGATGGTCGCCCGTCCGGTCGTACTCCTCCTTGATCCGGGACAGCAGGAAGACGCCGTAGTCCATGGACAGCCCGAAGGCGACGCAGAACATCAGCACCGGGAGCGTGGTCTCGATGTCCCCGGTCGAGGTGAAGTTCAGCAGCCCTGACAGATGGCCGTCCTGGAACACCCAGACGACCGCACCGAACATCGCGGTGAGGCTGAGGGCGTTGAGGATCACGGCCTGAAGGGGTATCAGCACACTGCCGGTGAGCAGGAAGACCAGCACCAGGGTGACGACGGCGATGATGGCGGCGGCCCAGGGCAACCGGTCACCGATGGCGTCCTTGGAGTCGACCAGCACGGCGGCGTTGCCGGTGACCGAGGTGTCGAACGGGACCTCCTCGGCCCGTATCTCCCGGACCAGCTCCTGGCCGGCGGCGTCCACCGCCTCCCCCTCCGGCAGCACACTGATCTGGGCCGCGCCGCCGGCGCTTCTGGCGGCCTCGGCCGGCCCCGGCTGCTGAGTGCGCTCACCGCGGACGTACTGGCCCGTCGGGCCGTCCACCCGCAGCACTCGCGGCAGTTCGGATATCCGGCGGGTGTAGTCCGCCAGCTCCGCAGTGGACGGCCCGCCCTCGGCGAGCACCTCCACCGCGCCGCCCGGACTGCCCGGGAAGCCGTCCCGGATGTGCTGCTGCACCACATGGGACTCGGCTGTCGAAGGCAGCTGCCGGTCGTCGGCGGTGCCGAACTTCACCCCGAGGAAGGGCAGCCCGAGCACCACCAGCACCGCGGCGGTGGCGACCGCGAAGAACGGCGCCCGCCGCATCACCAGCCGGGCGGTACGCGCCCAGCCCGCCCCGCCTTCGCGCCCCGCCCCGATCTCGCGCCCCGCCGGACGTCCGCGCCGCAGCGCCTTCCGCAGATCCAGCGCGTTCACCCGGTCGCCGAGCAGCACCAGCCCGGCGGGCAGGACGATCAGCGCGGCGGCCGAGGCGAGCAGCACCACGGCGATACCGGCATAGGCGAAGGAACGCAGGAAGTACTGCGGGAAGACCAGCATCGCGGCGAGCGAGACGGCGACGGTGAGCGCGGAGAACAGCACCGTGCGCCCCGCGGTGCGCAGTGTCGCGGCCACCGCCGGCAGCGTCTCGGCCCCGCCGGCCAGCTCCTCACGGAACCGCCGGACAATGAACAGGGCGTAGTCGATGGCGAGTCCGAGGCCCAGCGCGGTGGTCAGGTTCTGCGCAAAGACCGATACATCGGTGAACTCGGTGATGCCGCGCAGCACCGCGTTGGTGCCGAGGATGGCCACCATTCCGACGCACAGGGGCAGCAGGGCGGCGATCGCGCTGCCGAAGACCATGACGAGCAGGACGAGCGTGACGGGCAGGGCTATCAGTTCGGCCCGGAGCAGGTCCTCCTGGATGGTGGCCTGCAGTTCATGCCGGACGGCGACCGGCCCGCCGAGCGACACCTCCAACGGGCCGTGCTCCCCCCGGTACTCGGGCCCTATCCGTCCGAGGACCTTCGATGCCGCGCTCTCATCGCCCTCGATCCGCGCGGTGATCATCGCCTCGTGGCCGTCGGCGGCGCGCAGTGCGGGCGAGCGCGTCGCCCAGTACGACGTGACGCCCGTGACGGACTTCTCCTCGCCGAGCCGCGCGGCGAGCTTTTCCGCCTCGGCGGCGACAGCCGGGTCGTCGACCCGGGCCTTGCCGCTGCCGACCAGAAGTATCACGTTGGGCCGGGAGGCCGGGAACTGCCGCTCCAGCGCCTTGGTCGCGTACGAGGACTCAGCGTCCGGGGCTTCCCAGCCGCCGCTGCCCATCCGGTCCGCGACCCCGCTTCCGGCGAACACGGCCAGTGCGGTGAACAGCAGAGTGAGCAGCAGCGAGAGTCTCGGCCGGGCGGTGACCGCCCTGGTCCAGCCCCCGATCCGCTGGTTGCCAGCTGACATGGCGCAGGTGTCCCCTTCCCCTGGTTGCCATAGAATGGCAAATACGAGCGACAGCTCGCGTTCTTCAAGAATGCGAGCGATCACTCGTATTTGTCAACCGTCCCCAGAGACCGAGGGGTTGTGCGTGTCGGACACCAAGCCGGCGGAGCCCGAGAAGCCCCGCCGACGGCAGGCCCGCGGCGAGCGCCGCATGGCGCAGCTGCTCGAGGCCGCCGCCAGCGTGTTCTGCAAGGTCGGATACACGTCCGCCAGCACGAACGCCATCGCCCGCGAGGCGGGCGTATCGCCGGGCACGCTCTACCAGTTCTTCCCGAACAAGGAAGCCATCGCCGTCGAGCTCGGCGAGCGGCTGAGCCATCAGATGCACGAGGCGCACAGCCAGGTCTTCACCGAGGCCAATGCCTCGCTGCCGCTGCCCGACATGATGGACGCGATCGTCGACCCCCTGATCGAGTTCAATTGCCGCAACCCGGTCTTCCTCGCGCTGATCCACAGCTCCGACGTGCCGGGCAAGGTCGTCGAGGAGCACGACGCACTGCACGCCGCCCTGCTGGCCCGCGTCGAGGGGCTGATCTCCGTCTTCGCCCCCGGACTGCCCGCCGACGGCCGCACCCGCACCGCCGAGATGGCCTTCGCCCTCTTCACATCCGGCCTGGAACTCGTCCTCGCTCACGAGGGCACCGAACGGGACGCGTATGCCGCCGAGTTGAAGGCCGCTCTCCTCGGCTACCTCGGCCCGCGGCTCGACCCCGACCCGGCCTCCTCGCAGCGCTCCGCCGCGCGCTCCTGACGCAGCCGGACTCCGGCGACGACCGCGCGGATACTGGCGGGGCCAGTGTCGGCCGGGCCACCGCAGGCCACCACGACCGGCGCCGCCGAAACCGGCCGGCGCCCCCTCCGGCGCACCCCCATCTGCACCAGACCGCCCACCCCGGCCACCACCGCCGACGCCCCGATACCGATGCCGGCGGCGTAGAACGGATCTCCCGCGGCCGCACTGCCGAGATAGCCGAGGCCGACGGTGTAGGCCGCCCAGACCGTCTCCGCGATGCCCGCGCCGATCAGGTAGCGCCGCACGGGGTAGCGGACGACGCCCGCCGCGAGCCCGCCGATCAGCCGCCCGCTGGGCAGGAACCGCACAGCCACGACGAACGGCACACCATGCCGCTGCATCCGCAGCGTCGTCCACTCCAGCAGCGCCCGGCGCTTGGGGTTGCGGTTCATCCAGCGCTGCACGGGTCCGCTGAAACGGTGCCCGCACAGATTGATCAGCAGATCGCCGAGGACCGCGCTTCCCACCACCACGAGCAGGACGAGCGCGATGTCCAGACTGCCGCGCGAGGCCAGCACGCCCGCCGCCACCAGGAGTCCGGAGTTCGGCACCAGAGGCGGGAGGGTCGTGAGCGCCAGCAGCGCGTAGGTCCACAGCACATGCATCACGGCCGTCGCTCGTCAGGTGCCGCGCCACCTGTACGTCGACCTCGGGGGACGAAAGCGAACAGATGCGGGCCTGTCTGATAAATCGTACTCGCCGGAAGCCGAGGGAGCCCGGGAGCACCCCTGCGGGAACACGCCGTGCGCGAGGAAGGAGCCCACGGCGAGGGAATACCCCCTAGGGGTATAATGTTATCCATGTCGCGAGGACGCTGAGGGGTGCAGTCCGTAGTGCCCTGGTCGGCAATCGCATCGCAAGTCCCGAACACCGCGAAACCCGAACACCCCGAAAAACCCGAACACATCTCGAAGATCGCGAAGATCGCGAGCACACCCCCACGAGGAGAGCGCCATGACCGCGGAGACGACCACCGACCCCGTCACCACCACCTACCGGGTCAGCGGAATGACCTGTGGCCACTGCGAAGGAGCGGTCTCGGCGGAGGTCTCCGCCCTCGACGGCGTCAGCTCCGTCGCGGCCGTCGCGGCCACCGGCCTGGTCACCGTCACCTCCGCCGCCCCGCTGGACGAGGAGACCGTCCGCGCAGCCGTCGACGAGGCCGGTTACGAACTCGCGGGCCGGGCCTGACCTCTTCCCGGCTGCTCCCAGGAGACAGGCAATGACCAGTACGGCTCCCCGCACCACGCCTCCCCGGAACGCACGCCGGGACGGCTCCCAGGTCGAACTCGCCATCGGGGGCATGACCTGCGCGTCCTGCGCGGCGCGCGTCGAGAAGAAGCTCAACCGGATGGACGGCGTCACGGCCACGGTCAACTTCGCCACCGAGAAGGCCAGGGTGTCCTACGACTCCGGGGTCGGCATCGCCGATCTCATCGCCACGGTGGAGCGGACCGGCTACACCGCCGAGCAGCCCCCGCCGCCGGAGCCGGAGCCCGAGGTGCGCTCGGCGCCCGGCGAAGCGCCCTCCGAGGACGGTGAGCTCAGCTCGTTGCGCGAGCGGCTGCTCGTATCCCTCGTGCTGGCCGTGCCCGTGGTGCTGATGGCGATGGTGCCCGCCCTGCAGTTCGACAACTGGCAGTGGCTGTCACTGACGCTGGCCGCGCCGGTCGTGGTGTGGGGCGGGCTGCCCTTCCACCGGGCCGCCTGGACCAACGCCCGGCACGGCACGGCGACCATGGACACCCTGGTCTCGGTCGGCACGCTGGCCGCCTTCGGGTGGTCGCTGTGGGCGCTGTTCCTCGGGGACGCGGGGATGCCCGGGATGCGGCACGGCTTCGATCCGTCGGTTCTTGCCGGGGGCTCGCCTTCCCGTGTGGACGGGTCGTCGGTGATCTATCTCGAGGTCGCCGCCGGGGTGATCACCTTCATCCTGCTCGGCCGCTGTCTGGAGGCGAAGTCCAAGCGCAGAGCGGGCGCCGCACTGCGCGCACTGCTGGAGCTCGGCGCCAAGGACGTGGCGGTGCTGCGGCCGGACGGGCGCGAGGAGCGCATCCCCGTCGCGCGGCTGGCGGTCGGCGACCGCTTCGTCGTACGCCCGGGCGAGAAGATCGCCACGGACGGCCGGGTGAGCGAGGGCAGCTCCGCCGTGGACGCCTCGATGCTGACCGGCGAATCCGTGCCGGTGGACGTGACCGTCGGCGACGGCGTGACCGGAGCGACCGTGAACGCGGCGGGCCGGCTGGTCATCGAGGCCACCCGGGTCGGCGCCGACACCCAGCTGGCCCGGATGGCGAAGCTGGTCGAGGACGCACAGAACGGCAAGGCCCAGGTGCAGCGGCTCGCCGACCGGATCTCCGGAATCTTCGTGCCGGTGGTGCTGCTGATCGCGCTCGGCACCCTGGTGGTCTGGCTGCTGCTCACCGACGATCCGACCGCGGCCTTCACCGCCGCCGTGGCGGTGCTGATCATCGCCTGCCCGTGCGCTCTGGGACTCGCGACCCCCACCGCGCTCATGGTCGGTACGGGCCGCGGCGCCCAGCTGGGGATCCTCATCAAGGGCCCTGAGGTGCTGGAGTCGACGCGTCGCGTGGACACCGTCGTGCTGGACAAGACGGGCACGGTGACCACCGGACGGATGGCCCTGGCGGACGTCTTCACGGCCGACGGGGTGGCGGAGCGGGACCTGCTGCGGCTGGCGGGTGCCCTGGAGCATGCGTCCGAGCATCCGATCGCCCGGGCTATCGCGGCCGGCGCCATCGAGCGGGAAGGCTCCCTGCCCGTGCCGGGGAGCTTCGAGAACGTCCCCGGTCTGGGCGTGCTGGGCGTCGTCGACGGGCACTCGGTGCTGGTCGGCCGCGAGAAGCTGCTCAGCGAGTCGGACATCGAACTCACCGAGGACCTCGCGCACGCCAAGGCGGCCGCCGAGGCGGAGGGCCGTACGGCCGTGGCCGTCGCCTGGGACGGCCGGGCGCGCGGTGTGCTCACGGTCGCCGACGCCGTCAAGGAGTCGAGCGCGCGCGCTGTTGCGGAGCTGCGCGCACTGGGGCTGGCCCCGGTGCTGCTCACCGGCGACAACCGGGCCGTGGCCGAGGCGGTGGCCCGCGCCGTGGGGATCGAGCAGGTCATCGCCGAGGTGCTGCCCCAGGAGAAGGTGGCGGTGGTCCGGCGGCTCCAGGGCGAGGGCAGGACGGTCGCCATGGTGGGCGACGGGGTGAACGACGCGGCCGCGCTGGCGACGGCCGACCTGGGACTCGCGATGGGAACGGGCACGGACGCGGCGATCGAGGCGGGCGACCTCACGCTCGTCCGGGGTGATCTGCGGGTGGCGGCGGACGCGATCCGGCTCTCCCGCAGAACACTGGCCACGATCAAGGGAAACCTGTGCTGGGCCTTCGGCTACAACGTGGCGGCGCTGCCGCTGGCCGCCGCCGGTCTCCTCAACCCGATGATCGCCGGAGCGGCGATGGCCTTCTCGTCGGTCTTCGTCGTAACCAATAGTCTCCGGTTGAGGTCCTTCACATAGCGCGGAGACTTTTACATAATCCCCATATGACTCACAACACTCTTACGTGGGAGCCTCGATCTTCAAATCGAGGCTCTTGCCCGTGTTGGTCTGCATATGGCAAGAGACCCAGATCACATCGATCTGAACGTAACCATTGCGGGGGGTCGTGAGTCTAACTTGCGATGCCGCACTCCCGGCGGAGTGAGGCATCGGCCAGGCCCGGTACATCTTTGGGGGATGAACCAGGTTGTGCGTGGCCGGGGCGATGTACTCGGGGAGCTTTGAGCGGCCCTCCCGTCCATACGCGTCCCGGCGGATCGCGCGGGCACGCAGCACTGAGCTTCTGCGGCCAGCAGACGCCCGGCCGGATCCCGTGGGGGGAATCCGAACCGGGGAAGGGAAGCGCCCCGCCGATCGACCCGTGGGGGGATCGATCGCGGGGCGCTTTCCGTGTGCCTGCTGCCTGGCTGCCAAGGCCGTCCGCTGCCCGGCGGGGGCTGCACCGGCGCGGACGCGGGCTGCACCGGCGCGGTCACGGACGTGGGCTGCCGACGTCAGCCGCCGGTGCCGGCTACGGGCCCGGCCGCCGGCTACCGACCACGGCCGGTCAGCGCTGCTCGACCGGGATGAAGTCGCGCTCGACGACGCCGGTGTAGATCTGGCGCGGGCGGCCGATACGGGAACCCGGCTCCTTGATCATCTCGTGCCACTGGGCGATCCAACCAGGGAGCCGGCCGAGCGCGAAGAGCACGGTGAACATCTCCGTCGGGAAGCCCATCGCCCGGTAGATCAGACCGGTGTAGAAGTCCACGTTCGGGTAGAGCTTGCGGGAGACGAAGTAGTCGTCGGCCAGCGCGTGCTCCTCGAGCTTCAGCGCGATGTCCAGCAGCTCGTCGGACTTGCCGAGCGCCGAGAGGACGTCGTGCGCCGCCGCCTTGATGATCTTCGCCCGGGGGTCGAAGTTCTTGTAGACGCGGTGCCCGAAGCCCATGAGCTTCACGCCGTCTTCCTTGTTCTTCACCTTGCGGATGAAGGTGTCGACGTCGCCGCCGGAGTTCTTGATGCCCTCGAGCATCTCGAGCACCGACTGGTTGGCGCCGCCGTGCAGCGGGCCCCAGAGGGCGCTGATGCCCGCGGAGATCGAGGCGAACATGTTCGCCTGCGAGGAGCCGACCAGGCGCACCGTCGAGGTCGAGCAGTTCTGCTCGTGGTCGGCGTGCAGGATCAGCAGCTTGTCGAGGGCGCTGACGACGACCGGGTCCAGGTCGTACTCGGCGGCCGGCACGGAGAAGGTCATCCGGAGGAAGTTCTCGACGTAGCCGAGGTCGTTGCGCGGGTAGACGATCGGGTGGCCGACCGACTTCTTGAAGGCGTACGCGGCAATGGTCGGCAGCTTGGCGAGCAGCCGGACCGTCGACAGGTGGCGCTGCTGCTCGTCGAACGGGTTGTGGCTGTCCTGGTAGAACGTGGACAGCGCGCTGACCACGGAGGACAGCATGGCCATCGGGTGCGCGTCGCGCGGGAAGCCGTCGTAGAACCGCTTGACGTCCTCGTGCAGCAGCGTGTGGGTGGTGATCTCGTTCTTGAAGGCCGCCAGCTCGTCGACGGTCGGGAGCTCGCCGTTGATCAGCAGGAATGCGGTCTCGACGAAGGTGCTGCGCTCGGCGAGCTGCTCGATGGGGTAGCCGCGGTAGCGCAGGATGCCGGATTCGCCGTCGAGGTAGGTGACCGCGGATTTGTACGCAGCGGTATTGCCGTACCCGCTGTCCAGGGTCACCAGACCGGTCTCGGCCCGGAGCTTGCCGATGTCGAAGCCCTGGTCACCGACCGTGCTCTCGACCACCGGGTAGCTGTACTCGCCGTCCCCGTAACGCAGTACTACAGAGTTGTCGCTCACGTCATCCCTCACCGACGTTGTGCCTCTTCTTCGAGGTGCCCTGACTATCTCTACCTTCCCCCATTTGGCACGCTGTCGTGCACTCGGGGTCGGCCGCGAGGCCCATGTGTGGCACGCAGTGCCGCGCGCGGCCCCATCCTGCTCCCCTTCGCTCCGTTTAGGAAACGCGGCGGGCCATGGAGCCACCTCCGACCACCCCGCTGAGTCGGTGGTCCAGGGCCGTACAGCGGCGTCCCGCCGAGACCGTACGCACCGCCTGGCCGAGTGCCTTGCGCGAGCCGACCAGTACGACCAGGCGTTTCGCCCTCGTCACCGCGGTATAGAGCAAGTTGCGCTGCAGCATCATCCACGCCCCTGTCGTGACAGGGATCACCACGGCCGGGTACTCACTGCCCTGCGAGCGGTGGATCGTCACCGCATAGGCATGCGCGAGTTCGTCCAGCTCGTCGAACTCGTACGGGATCTCCTCGTCCTCGTCCGTGAGGACGGTCAGCCGCTGGTCCACGGTGTTCAGCGAGGTCACGACACCCACGGTGCCATTGAAGACCCCATTGGCGCCCTTGTCATAGTTGTTGCGGATCTGGGTGACCTTGTCACCGACGCGGAAGATCCGGCCGCCGAAGCGCCGCTCCGGCAGGTCGGGGCGGGCAGGGGTGACGGCCTGCTGGAGGAGCCCGTTGAGTGCACCGGCCCCGGCGGGCCCACGGTGCATCGGAGTGAGCACCTGTACGTCCCGGCGCGGGTCGAGGCCGAACTTCGCCGGGATGCGGCGGGCCACCACATCGACCGTCAGCCGCCCCGCCTCCTCGGTGTCGTCCTCGGCGAACAGAAAGAAGTCGGGCAGCCCCTGTGTGATGGGCGGCGCCCCCGAGTTGATGCGGTGCGCGTTGGTCACCACGCCCGACTGCCGGGCCTGCCGGAAGATCCGGGTGAGCCGGACGGCCGGCACCGGGCTGTCGGGCGCCAGCAGATCCCGCAGCACCTCTCCGGCGCCCACGGAGGGGAGTTGGTCCACATCTCCCACCATCAGCAGATGAGCGCCCGGCGGCACCGCCTTCACCAGCTTGTTGGCGAGCAGCAGATCGAGCATCGACGCCTCGTCGACCACCACCAGGTCGGCGTCCAGCGGCCGGTCCGCGTCGTACGCCGCGTCGCCCCCGGGCTTGAGTTCCAGCAGCCGGTGAACGGTGGAGGCCTCGGCTCCGGTCAGCTCGGACAGCCGCTTGGCCGCACGGCCGGTCGGGGCGGCCAGGACCACCCTGGCCTTCTTGGCCCGCGCCAGCTCGACCACGGACCGCACCGTGAAGGACTTGCCGCAGCCCGGGCCGCCGGTCAGCACCGCGACTTTCTCGGTCAGGGCCAGCTGTACCGCCTGCTGCTGCTCGGGCGCCAGATCCGCGCCCGTACGGTCCGCCAGCCACGCCAGCGCCTTGTCCCACTCCACGGCCCCGAAGGAGGGCAGCCGGTCCTCCTCGGTGCGCAACAGCCGCAGCAGCCGGCTCGCCAGGGAGATCTCGGCGCGGTGGAAGGGCACCAGATAGACCGCGGAGACCGGCTCTCCCGTCGCCCCGCCCGGCACCGTCTCGCGGACCACTCCCTCCTCCTCGCCCGCCAGTTCGCCCAGGCAGTCGATGACGAGTCCGGTGTCCACCTGGAGGAGCTTCACCGCGTCCGCGATGAGCTGCTCCTCGGGCAGATAGCAGTGGCCGCTGTCGGCCGACTGCGAGAGGGCGTACTGCAGGCCCGCCTTGACCCGCTCGGGGCTGTCGTGCGGAATGCCGACCGCCTGGGCGATCCGGTCCGCGGTCAGAAAGCCGATGCCCCAAACGTCGGCGGCCAGCCGGTACGGCTCGCGCCTGACGACGGAGATGGAGGCGTCGCCGTACTTCTTGTAGATGCGGACGGCGATGGAGGTGGAGACGCCGACGCCCTGGAGGAAGACCATCACTTCCTTGATGGCCTTCTGCTCCTCCCAGGCCGCGCCGATCAGCTTGGTGCGCTTGGGGCCGAGGCCCGGGACCTCGATGAGCCGCTTCGGCTCCTGCTCGATGACGTCCAGGGTGTCGATGCCGAAGTGCTCGACGATCCGCTCGGCGATCCGCGGCCCGATCCCTTTGATCAGCCCGGAGCCGAGATAGCGGCGGATGCCCTGGACCGTGGCGGGCAGCACGGTCGTGTAGTTCTCCACCGTGAACTGGCGGCCGTACTGCGGGTGCGAGCCCCAGATGCCCTCCATGCGCAGGGACTCGCCGGGCTGCGCGCCCAGCAGCGAGCCGACGACCGTCAGCAGGTCTCCGCCGCCCCGGCCCGTGTCGACCCGTGCGACGGTGTACCCGTTCTCCTCATTGGCGTAGGTGATCCGCTCCAGAACACCTTCGACCACCGCCGGTTGCACCATGGAGTGACGGTACCGCCGCGCACCGACACCCCGTCCGGCCCTGTGGACGTGGACGACTCCCCCGGCGCACTGTTTTTCGGTCCCGGTGGAAATGG
This sequence comes from Streptomyces sp. NPDC004647, assembly GCF_040609575.1. Classification (NCBI taxonomy): domain Bacteria; kingdom Bacillati; phylum Actinomycetota; class Actinomycetes; order Kitasatosporales; family Streptomycetaceae; genus Streptomyces; species Streptomyces sp. NPDC004647. Next base: position 27,882 of record NZ_JBEXKU010000014.1, read on the forward strand.
GCGCTGCCGTCTCCGTACAACATGGTGCCTCTGCGAGTGCCGCCACCTGGAAGGAACCCGGATGCACGGCTACGACCTGCTGGTCGTGGGATCGGCCAACGCCGACCTGGTGATCGGTGTGGACCGCCGCCCGGCGGCCGGCGAGACCGTTCTCGGCTCGGATCTCGCCGTCCACCCGGGCGGCAAGGGCGGCAACCAGTCGGTCGCCGCCGCCCGGCTCGGTGCCCGGACCGCGCTGCTCGCCCGGGTCGGCGACGACGCCCATGGACGGCTGCTGCTGGACGCGCAGCGCGCGGCGGGGGTCGACACCGCCGGCGTGCTGGTCGGCGGCGCGCCCACCGGAGTCGCGCTCATCACCGTGGACCCGTCCGGCGACAACAGCATCGTCGTCTCCCCCGGCGCCAACGCCCGTCTCACCCCCGACGATGTACGGGACGCCGGCGCGCTGTTCGCCGCGGCCCGGGTGGTCTCCCTCCAGTTGGAGATCCCGCCGGACACAGTGGCGGCGGCGGTCCGTACTTCCGCGGAGGCGGGCGCCCGGGTGGTGCTCAACCCCTCGCCGCCCGCTCCGCTCCCCGACGGTGTGCCGGCCCTGTGCGACCCGCTGGTGGTCAACGAGCACGAGGCGCGGTTCCTGCTGAGCGACGATCCGGCGGCGGCCGGGAGTTCGACTCCCGAGGCGTGGGCCGCGGCGCTGCTTGCCCGCGGCCCGCGCTCGGTGGTGGTGACCCTCGGTGCGGAGGGTGCGCTCGTCGCCACCGCGGACGGGTCGTCCGTACGGGTGCCGAGCCCTCCCGTGAGGGCGGTGGACACCACGGGCGCGGGCGACGCGTTCACCGGGGCCCTCGGCTGGCGGCTCGGCGCCGGGGACGATCTGGAGACGGCCGTACGGTTCGCCGTGCGGGTCGGGGCGGCGGCGGTCACCCGGCCGGGGGCGCAGGCGTCGTTCCCGGCTGCGGAGGAGCTGCCGGAGCCCTGGGGAGAGGTTTGAGGTGCCGGAACCTGAGGGGGTGCCGGAACCCCTGATGGGGCGCCGGAACCCCTGATGGGGCGCCGGAACCCTGATCAAGGGACGGGCAGGCACCTTCGGTGGTGGTCCGTACGGGTGAGACGTGTCCCGTAGGCGAAGCTGCTGTTCGGCTGCGGCCTGCCGCAGTGGGGGGAAGGACCCCGACCTCCTTGAACGTAAATCGAGGGGGCCCGGTCCGTGGACCGGGCCCCCTCGCGGGTCCCCCCTCGGCAGGCCTCCCCGGATCCCCCCGGGTCCCCCGTGGGGAAGCCTGATGCCCTGTACGACCCTCGATCCGGCGGAAGGGTTGCACGGTTCCTCGCAGTTATTCGTGCTTTACCCGACGTGCCGATAAGCCGGGCGAGTCGTAGCGTTTGCCGCATGAGCGATGAATCGCTGCAAAAGGATGTGCTGGACGAGCTCGGCGACGACCGCATCGAGGAGCTGGCCCGGGAGCTCGGCACGAGCGCCGCCGGGGCCGTCACGTTCGTCGAGGCCACTGTCGCCGCCCTGCCCGGCCCCATCGGCGACGGCACGCTGGCGGGCGTCCTCGACAGGCTCACCGCTCCCACCGCCAAGGCCGTGTCGTCGCGGACCGGACTGCCGTTCGCCGATGTCTCCCGAGCTCTCGAACTCCTGCTCCCCGTCGTCCTGTCGGTGCTCGCCGAGCGCCACCGGGAGGAGCGCGGCCGGTCCAGCGGCCGGTCTACAGGACGTGCAGGCAGTAGCGGCCGGTGACCTCGGCCAGCACCTCGGCGCCGTCGCGTGCCCACAGCCCCGGGTTGAAGATCTCGACCTCGACGGGGCCGTCGTAGCCCGCCGCGTCGACCCGCTCCCGGAACCAGCGCAGATCCACACAGCCGTCCCCCAGCCGGCCGCGCCCCAGCAGCACGCCCTCCGGTAGGGGCGTGATCCAGTCCGCGAGCTGGAAGGCCGCGATCCGGCCGCCCCGTCCCGCGCGTTCGATCTGCGCGGCCACGGTGTCGTCCCACCACACGTGGTAGGTGTCGACGACCACGCCCACCCGGTCGGGCGGGAAGCGCTCGGCCAGGTCGAGTGCCTGCGCGAGGGTCGAGACGACGCAGCGGTCCGAGGCGTACATCGGGTGCAGCGGCTCGATCGCCAGGCGGACGCCCCGCTCGGCGGCGTACGGCGCCAACTCCCCCAGCGCGTCGGCGATCCGCTCCCGCGCTCCCGGCAGGTCGCGGCTGCCGTCCGGGAGGCCTCCGGAGACCAGGACCAGGGTGTCCGTGCCGAGCGTCGCGGCCTCGTCCACCGCCGCCCGGTTGTCGTCCAGCGCCACCGCGCGCGTGGCCGGGTCGATCGCCGTGAGGAAGCCGCCGCGGCACAGGCTGGTGACCGCCAGACCCGCGTCCCGTACGAGCCGGGCCGCACGCTCGACGCCGTACTCCTGGACCGGGGTGCGCCACAGGCCCACCCCGGGCACGCCCGCTCCCTCGCAGCCCCTGGCGAGCTCGGGGAGCGACCACTGCTTGATGGTCTCCTGGTTGAGGCTGAACCTGGCGAGGCCGCTCACGCGTCCACTCCTCCGTACACCGTGAGCAGGGACTTCATACGGGCCTCGGCGAGCGCCGGGTCGGGGAACAGGCCGAGCCCGTCCGCCAGTTCGTAGGCCCGCGCGAGGTGCGGCAGGGAGCGCGCCGACTGCAGGCCGCCGACCATCGTGAAGTGCTCCTGGTGGCCGGCCAGCCAGGCGAGGAGCACCACGCCCGTCTTGTAGAAGCGCGTCGGGGCCCGGAAAAGGTGCCGGGACAGCTCGACGGTCGGGTCGAGGAGCTCGCGGAAGCCCTTGGAGTCGCCGGTGCCGAGGACCCTTACCGCCTCGGCGGCGCGCGGGCCCAGTGGGTCGAAGATTCCGAGCAGGGCGTGGCTGAAGCCGTACTCGTCGCCCTCGATCAGCCCGGGGTAGTTGAAGTCGTCGCCGGTGTAGCAGCGCACGCCGCTCGGCAGCCGGCGGCGGAGGGCGGTCTCGCGCTCCGCGTCGAGCAGCGAGACCTTGACGCCGTCCACCTTGTCCGGGTGCGCCGCGACGACCTCCAGGAAGGTGTCCGTTGCGGTGTCGAGGTCGTCGCTGCCCCAGTAGCCGGTCAGCGCCGGGTCGAACATCGGGCCGAGCCAGTGCAGGATGACGGGCGCAGTGGCCTGCCGGAGCAGATGACCGTAGACCTCGAGGTAGTCCTCCGGGCCGCGGGCGGTGGCGGCGAGCGCGCGGGAGGCCATCAGGATCGTCTGGGCGCCGCTCTCCTCGACGAGCGCGAGCTGCTCCTCGTAGGCCCGGCGTACGTCGGCGAGCGGGGGGTCGGGGCGGGTCAGCTGGTCGGTTCCCGCGCCGCAGGCGATACGGCCCCCCACCGTCTTCGCCTCGGCCGACGAGCGCCGGATCAGCTCGGCGGCCCCGGCCCAGTCCAGGCCCATACCGCGCTGCGCGGTGTCCACCGCCTCGGCGACGCCGAGCCCGTACGACCAGAGGTGGCGGCGGAAGGCGAGAGTGGCTTCCCAGTCGACGGCGGCGGGGCCGTCGGGCATGGTGTCGGCGAAGGGGTCGGCGACGACGTGGGCGGCCGAGAACACCGTGCGGCACGCGAGTGTCGCGCTCTCCGCGGGTGACCGGGTGGTGGACGGCGCGGGCTCACGGCGCGGTTCGTAGACCCGCAACAGGCCTCGGGCGTCCGGCAGTCGGATCACAGCGCATCCTCCTTCGCTCCCTGGGACAGCGGCTGATCAGCGGTCCGGCCACAGGCGGCCGGCACGCGCGCGTGAGGACGGGCCACGGGCACGCACGCGTGAAGACAGGCGGTGCGCACGCGTGACGAGAGCCCACGTGCACGCGCGAGTGCCCGTCACAGCGCCAGCTCCGGGACGGTCAGCCGGCGGCCCTCCGCCGAGGACCTGAGACCCAGCTCCGCGAGCTGCACCCCGCGGGCACCGGCGAGCAGGTCCCAGCTCCACGGCTCATCGAGCGCCACATGACGCAGGAAGAGCTCCCACTGCGCCGTGAAGCCGTTGCCGAATACAGCGTTGTCCGGGACCTCCTGCCATTGCTCACGGAACCGGTCGGTGACCGGGAGGTCCGGATTCCAGACCGGCCTGGGCGTCGCGGAGCGGTGCTGCGCCCGGCAGCCGCGGAGCCCGGCGACGGCCGAGCCCTCCGTGCCGTCCACTTGGAACTCGACCAGCTCGTCGCGGTTCACCCGCACCGCCCAGGAGGAGTTGATCTGAGCGACCGCCCCGCCCTCCAACTGGAAGATCCCGTACGCCGCGTCGTCGGCCGTCGCGTCGTACGGCCTGCCGCCCTCGTCCCACCGCGTCGGGACATGGGTGACGACCTGTGCCTGCACGGTCCGTACGGCGCCGAACAATTCGTGCAGGAGGTACTCCCAGTGCGGGAACATGTCCGCCACGATGCCGCCGCCGTCCTCGGCCCGGTAGTTCCACGACGGGCGCTGCGCCTTCTGCCAGTCCCCCTCGAAGACCCAGTAGCCGAACTCCCCGCGCACGGACAGGATTTGTCCGAAGAAGCCGCCGTCGATCAGCCGTTTGAGTTTGAGCAGGCCCGGGAGGAAGAGCTTGTCCTGGACGACGCCGTGCTTGATCCCGGCGGCGCGGGCGAGCCGGGCGAGCTCCAGCGCGCCCTCCAGGCCGGTGGCCGTCGGCTTCTCGCAGTAGATGTGCTTGCCCGCCGCGATGGCCTTCCGGAGCGCCTCCTCGCGGGCGGAGGTGACCTGCGCGTCGAAGTAGATGTCGACCGACGGGTCGTCGAGGACGGCGTCGAGGTCGGTGGACCAGTGCTCCAGACCGTGCCGGTCGGCCAGCTCCCGAAGGGCGTGCTCCCGGCGGCCGACGAGCACCGGTTCGGGCCACAGCACGGTGCCCTCGCCCAGGTCGACGCCGCCCTGCTCCCGGATGGCCAGGACGGAGCGTACGAGGTGCTGGCGGTAGCCCATGCGGCCGGTGACGCCGTTCATGGCGATCCGCACCGTCTCGCGTGTCACGCGGGTTCCTCTCGTCCGTGCCACCGGCCCGCCCGGCGGCGGAGAGCGACCACGTTCCTCCCCTGCGGCCCTCCCGCTCCGGGCTTACCCCCGCGCTACGGTGGAGCCACCTCGATCGCCCCCGGCACACGGGTTCCGGTGACGGCTACAGGAGGCCGTATGCATGCCCCGACGGCAGACGGCGCGCGGGACGCGTCGGCGGGCGCCGCCCCGCTGAGCGGCGGGCAGCCGGTATGACGACCGCAGAGCCCGCCCGGCCGGCGCCTCCCGTACTGCGCGAGCCCGAGCCCGGTGACCTCGGCTGGATCGTGCAGCGGCACGGCGCGCTGTACGCCGCCGAGTACGGCTGGGACACCCGCTTCGAGGCCCTGGTGGCCCGTATCGTCGCGGACTTCGCGGAGGACCACGACCCCCTGCTGGAACGGGTGTGGATCGCCGAGCTGGACGGCAGGCCTGCCGGCTGCGTGATGTGCGTACGGGACACGGCGCCGGCCACAGCCCGGCTCAGGCTGCTGCTCGTCGACCCCTCCGCGCGCGGGCACGGCCTCGGGGACCGGCTTGTCGACGCATGCGTCCGCTTCGCCCGCGAGGCCGGTTACCGGGAGCTCGTGCTGTGGACCAACGATGTCCTCACCATGGCACGCAAGATCTACACCCGGGCGGGCTTCGTGCTCGTCGCCGAAAAACCGCATCACAGCTACGGCGCCGATCTTGTGGGCCAGGACTGGCGCCTGATTCTGTAGGCCTGCCTGACTCTGCAGGACAGGACAGGACAGGACAGGACAGGACCAGGGCAGGGCCAGGACCCGACCCCGTATGAACCCCCGGGAGCCCGGCCCCGGCAGCAGCGTGACACGTAGGAGTCGCACACCGCAGGGACCGGACACGCGGGCCGTTGTAGAACCCATACGGGCGGGCGCCGAAACCTGTAGGCAACCAGGCCGGTGAACCGGCCTCTGCGGGGCAGGCTCCCAGTCCGGATGCGCTGCGTACCGTGGCCCGGCAGGGTTGACCCGTACAGTCCGTCGCTGCCAGGGTCCGCCCCCCCGGAGCATCCCGACCAGCCACAGGCAGCCCGCAAGCCACGCCCACCCGTCCCACAAGCCCACGTCCCACAAGCCCCACCCGTCCCGCGGAATCGCCGCCACCGCCCTGCCCGCCCACCCCGCCCGCCTTGGAGTAGCCGTGAAACTCGCCTTCTCGACCCTCGGAGTGCCCGGCATGCCCGTCACCGACGTGGTACGGCTGGCATCCGACCGCGGCTATCACGGCGTGGAACTGCGGGCGCACCCCGAGGAGCCCGTGCACCCGGGCATCGGGCTCGACGAACGCGTGGACGTGGTCGAGCAGTTCAAGTCCGCCGGGGTGGAGATCCTCGCCGTCGCGGGCTACGTGAAGGTCGCCGAGCCCGGCGACGACGAGCCGGTGATCGACGAGCTGCACGCGCTGCTCGCCCTCGCCCGCGACCTGGGTGCCCCGTACGTACGGGTCTTCGCCGGGGGCGGCGACCAGCCCGCCGACGATGCGGACGCGATCGCCGCCCGCCGCCTCGCAGCCGCCGCCCCGCACGCCTCCGACCTGGGCGTACGGCTGCTCCTCGAGACCCATGACTCGCACCGCCGCGGGGTGGACGCGGCCCGCGTGCTGGGCCCCGTCGGTCACCGGAGCGTAGGTGCGGTCTGGGATGTGATGCACCCCTGGCTGGGCGGAGAGGAGCCCGCCGCCACATACGCCGTGCTCGCCCCGCACCTGGGCTACGTCCAGGTGAAGGACATCGCCTCCGCCGACGACACCACCCCGCTGCCCCTCGGCGCGGGCATCCTGCCGCTGGCCGAGAGCATCGAACTCCTCAGCCGGGCGGGCTGGGACGGCTGGCTGTGCTGGGAGTACGAGAAGCGCTGGTACCCGCAAGTCCCGGAGCTCGACGGGCTGCTGGAACCGGCCCGCGACCATCTGTCCTGGCTGCTCGCACAGTCCGCCTGATCCCGGGCCGCCGCCCCCTCCCGCCGAGCGAGGTGACGGCGACTCCGCCGACCAACAGGCCCGCGGCGCACCACCGCAGGAGGCTCATCCCCTCCCCGAGCAGCAGCGCAGCGGATGACATCCCGAACACCGGCACGAGCAGCGAGAAGGGCGCGACGGACGAGGCGGGGTAGGTGCGGAGCAGGAAGCCCCAGGCGCCGAAGCCGAAGACGGTGGTGGCCCAGGCGACGTAGACGATCGTCCCGGCGGCGCTCCAATCGATCGAACGCAGCGCCTCGAGATCGGCGTCCGGGCCCTCCAGGAGCAGGGAGAGGGCGAGCAGCGGAAGCACCGGGACGAGGCTGACCCAGACCATGAAGGCCAGGGCGTCGGGCGGGGCGGCGATTCTGGTGATGACGTTCGACGCCCCCCAGAAGGCGGCGGCCGCGACGCACAGGACGAAGCCGAGCAGCGGGCCGGAGGCGCCCTCGTCGACGGCGGCCACCGCGATGCCCGCGAGCGCGACGCCCATGCCCGCCACGCGCGCGTGGCCCGGGCGTTCGCCCAGTACCAGCGCGGCGACGACCGTGGTGAACACCGCCTGGATCTGCAGCACGAGAGAGGCCAGCCCGGCCTGCACGCCCAGGTGCATACCGGTGAACAGCAGTCCGAACTTGGCGACGCCGAGGACCAGGCCCACCGCGAGGATCCACCGCCAGGCGATCGGCGGACGGCGGACGAAGAAGACCGCGGGCAGCGCGGCCGCCAGGAAGCGCAGCGCGCTGAAGAGCAGCGGCGGGAAGTGGTCGAGTCCGATCTCGATGACGACGAAGTTGACGCCCCAGACAGCGGCGACGAGGACGGCCAGGGCGATGTGTGCAGGTCGCATGGGTCGAGGATCCCGGGCCACGACCGTGAAGCACCAGCACCGATCTCTTCATGGTTGGATGCAGCAACGCTGAAGAGTTCAGGGGAGACGCAGAGAGAGGCAGCGGGAACGATGCTGGATCTGTCCCGGCTGCGGGCCCTGCACGCGGTGTCCGTGCACGGCTCGGTGGGCGCCGCCGCGCTGGCGCTCGGCTACACCCCGTCCGCGGTGTCACAGCAAATCGCGAAGCTCGAACGGGAAACCCGTACGCCGCTGCTGGAACGGCAGGGCCGCGGGATCGTACTGACTGACGCGGCCCAGCAGTTGGCCGCCACCGCCGAGCAGCTACTGGCCATCGTCGAGCGGGCGGAGACCACGCTCGAGGAGCACCGCGGGCAGCCCACGGGCCGGCTGCTCGTGGCGGTGTTCGCCTCGGCGGCACGCGGTCTGATGCCGGGCGTCCTGGCGGAACTCGCCCAGCGCCACCCGTCGTTGGACACCCGGCTCACCGAGGTGGACCCTCATCTCTCGCCGAGCCTGGTGTCCCAGGGCGTCGTGGATCTGGCGGTGACGCACGACTGGGATATCTCGCCGCTGCCCGCCCCCGAGGGGGTCGAGCGGACGATGATCGGGGACGACCCGTCGGACGTGGTCGTTCCCGCCGGCCATCCGCTGGCGGAGCGCGGCAGCCTGCGCCGTACGGATCTGGCGGGGCAGCGGTGGATCTGCCAGCCCTCCGGTTCGGTCTGTCACGACTGGCTCGTACGGACCCTGCGCTCCTCCGGGCACGAGCCGGATCTCGCCTATCAGGTGGCCGAGTACTCGACCCAGCTGGCGCTGGTGGCGGCCGGTCTCGGTGTCGCGCTCGTACCGCGGCTGGGCCGCGGCGCGCTGCCGGACGGGGCGGTCGCCCTCCCCCTCGAACCGACGCCGCTCCGGCGGCTGTATGCGCTGTGGCGGCCGGGAGCGGCCCGCCGCCCGGCCATCATCGAGGCCGTCCGCGTCCTGCGTGAGCGCTATCCACTCCTCGCGGCGTGAGGCGCGCGGCGCCCCTGCTGGATCCACCGCCTCTGCCGCCTCCGACGCCTCTGCCGCCTCTGCCGCCTCCAACGGTGATCTGACGGCCGGGGCTCCGAGGAGGGCGGACGCAGCCGCTCCCACCTGGGATCCCTTTACAGGCGCCTATTCATTGGTCAGACCAATCTCAATTTTTTCACACAGAGTCTGGACAATGCGAATCCCCCTGACTAACGTCGTGAACTACTCAATCTATGGTCTGACCAAACCCTTAAGGGAGGGCCGCATGTACTCCCACGGATTTCTCCCCCTTCGCGGACCGACTCCCGATCTCCACGCGTCTCGCCGCTCTGTCACCGCTGACCGCCCCGCCCCGCCGACCCCCCGCTCCATCCCCCGGCCGACAGCGACGGGAGCAGGAGGGGGCGGCGGACGGGAGGACGGACGTATGACCGCTCGCATCCCTTCCCCCGAAGCCGCGCATCCCGGCCAATCACCGCGAGCCGGTGAACCGGCCCCCGCCGCCGCGACCGCTCCGGCTCCCATCCATGAGCCGGAGAGCCCGAGTGCCGTCGCGCGGTGCGTGCTGCCCACTGAACGGCGCGCGGCGTCCTGGGCCCGGTCCTTCACCGAAGCGCAACTGGCCAGTTGGCAGGTCGGCCACGGCGTGACGTTCGCAGCCTGCACCGTGGTCTCGGAACTGGTCACGAATACGATCCTGCACAGCGGCGCCCCGGACGTCAGCCTTCGGCTGACCCGGTCCGGTACGCAGATACGCATCGAGACCGTCGACAACGGAGTGTGGCGGGACCCGGTCCCGCCCGGTGACAACGACGTCGCGGAAAGCGGCCGAGGGCTCCTCCTCGTTGGCGCCCTCGCCCAGGATCACGGGGTGTACCAGGTCCCGTCAGGCACCTGTTCCTGGGCAGTGCTGTCCGGAACCGCCGACGAGGAAGGCTGAGGGAAGCCCGACGACAGGCCGGTTACCGGGCTCGGGTCATCGGGCTCGGGTCATCGGGACCTGGCCTTCGCCGACTGATCACTCGCCGGTCCGCCTCCTCGGCACGGCGGCGCCGCGCGGCCTCGATGACTTCCAGCGGGTCCGGCCCGGGCGGAAAGTACGGTGCGCAGTCGGGGCAGGCGTACACGTTCCAGCCGGGGCCGCTGTTGCTGTGCACCTCGCGGACGAGGACGGGCGCAGTGGTCATCCGCTCGCAGCGGACGCACATCCGGACGGGCACAGGCTGCCTGGCGGCACTCATCCGTCAGGCCACCTCCTCGCGATGGATCCAGTACGGCCCCGCGGCATCGCCGCCCATAGCGGCCGACACCAAGTCGCGGCGCCGCAGTTCGTCGGCAATTACGTAGGGACGCACCATGACGGTGGCGTCACCAGCGATCGGCTGCTCAGGCGGCCTGCGGCGGGCGCCGTGAAGGCGCGGCGGGTCCCAGGCCCGCACGATGAACGTGCGGCCGGCACGGGGCATATGGCTCCATGGGGTGACCCAGTGGCACCCGGGTCCATGCGGGGTGAGAACGGTCCTCACCCAGTCGAGGCAATGGACAATATGCTCCGCCATATCGACGCTCCTCAGCAAGCGTTGGCCATACCCCATAGCCGGTCGCGCGGTCGCCGGGGTTCTCTGCAGCGAGAGCCTGCCGGTCCGTGATGGACGTATCTGCGTCCTTGCGGGGACAGTTGGGTCGTTTGGGCGCTACTGTCGAAGAACGCCCAAACGTCCACAGGGGGAACCTTGAATAAGGCCCTACGATCAGCTATGGGGGATGCTGGCTTGTCACCACGACAGCTGGCGGTCCGCCTGGGGGTCTCCGGCAAGACGGTAGAACGGTGGATTGCGGATGAAGACCTGATCCCGCACGCCAGAAACCGGGAAGACGCCTCGATGGCGTTGGGAGTGGAAGCAGAGATGTTGTGGCCGAAGGCGGTCAGAGACCGGCTTAAGACCGGTGGCGACCGGGAAATTGTTCAAAGCTATCCGTATCGGTCCGCGTGTCCATCTACGGTGTGGGGCGATCTCATCAGCGACGCAACCGATGACCTACTCTTCGGTGGCTTCACGTCCTACTTCCTGTGGACCCAAGTGCCCGCCCTTCCTGACGTCTTGCGCCGGAAGGCGGCGAGCGGCTGCCGAGTCCGCTTCCTCCTCGGCGACCCTGATGGAGCGGTGACCCGCCAGCGGGAAGAAATCGAGGATGTCACCCTCACGGTCTCCACACGCATCAGGATGACCCTGGAACAGCTCGCCAAGATGGGGGAGGTGGAAGGGCTGGAAACGCGGTTCTCGGCGCCGGTCGACGCTATGAATCACGTCTCCCTGTCTGTCTTCAGCTTCGATGACGAAGCACTCGTGACGCCGCATTTGGCGAGACTTGTCGGCCATGATTCGCCACTCCTGCATCTGCGGCGATTGGGTGACCGAGGAATGTTCTCCCGATTCTTGGAACATGCCGAGGAACTGTGGTCCCGGAGCATTCCGGTCGAAGCTTCCCCGGAAGTCGCCTCTCATTAGCGCCAAGTGCCGGAACCGGGCCCACCCGACGGGTAGGGACAGTGGTAGCAGAAGAGCGTTGACTACGGCCTCCTCGGGGGATCTTGACCTCTCGCCTCACGACCCCGAGGCGGTGATCCGAGCGGCAATGGAGGACTGCAAGCCTTGCGAACCATCCCGGAACTGAGGGCTAATCCTGGAGCGCAAGAGCAGCTACAGCAACAACGCGGGAGGGGAGTGCGTACAGGTCGCCGACGGCTTCCCCGGCATCGTCCCCGTCCGGGACAGCAAGGACCCGCACAGCCCCGCACTGGCCTTCCCCGCAGAATCGTGGACAGCATTCATAGCGGGCGTGAAGTCAGGCGACTTTCCGGCCGTCGACTGACACCACCACCTCAAGGCGGCCCCGGCGTGCACCCCGCCGGGGGCTGCCACCTGATGGCGAACTCAACAGCCCTGTCATTCCAGTGCCTCGATGGCCTTTACGATGAGCCCCCGCGCCTCGGCACCGTGTACCGCAAGGTGTGACAGCTTCCCGAACGCCTTCAAGTAAAGCGAGACTTCGCCCGGCGCGGTGATCTTGACGGAGGCTGACAGTGGTTCGTGGTCCACCCGGCGGTCGTCGAAGATCGTGAACGTCTCCAGAGGCCACATCGGACGTGCGACCGTGGCCGGGATGATACCCAGCGAAACAGACGGCAGATTCATCGCGGACAGAAGATATCCCAGCTGGCCAGCCATTACACCGGCATCCCCGATGCGGTAGCGCAGTACCGTTTCCTCGACGACGATCGCAAACCGGTGATCTCCTTCGCGGATGACATGGGAGCGGTTCATGCGTGCGTCGACGGCCGCTGCCACATCATCGGGAAGTCCACGGAAAACGGCGATGGATGTGAGCAGGGCCTTGGCGTATCCGGGAGTCTGGAGGAAGCCGGGCACCACGTTGGAGCAGTAGACCTTGAAGTGCTTGGTCCGCTCGAAGAGGGGGACGCTGGACTCCTGGAGTTGCCGCAGCCCGGTGCGCTGGAGCCGCTTCCACTGAACGTACATGGAGTCGGCCTGGCGGTTTGCCGCGACGAGATCCGGCGCTTGATCCTCTGCCTCACACGCACGGCACCAGAGGCGGATGTCCGCATCAGAGGGTGCCGTGCGTGCGTTCTCAATGCGCGAGGACTTCGCATCGCTCCAGCCGCACTGGGCGGCGATCTCTCGCTTGGTAATCCCTGCGTCCAGCCGAATCTCCCTCAGCCGCGCGGCAAGTGCCTGCCGCGCTGCACCAACGCTGGACGACGGGAAGGGAGGGAGCATGGTTGTGTTGCCTGACGGTCGCGCTAGTGGATTTCGTAGTCCTCATGCGGCGTGGCGCGTTTCCACACCGCCTCGAACGCGGAGGCGCACGGCCCCACGAGCCGGGGTTCGTCTGTCACCTCGTGCTCCACGATGTCTCCGTCTCCAGAGAAGTGATGGAGGTGGGAACCGCGTCGTCGAAGATCCAGTCGTTGCCCGGCAGCATGAGGTCCGACGTGCGGCGACGCGGCAGCCAACGCACCTGCTCGCCAGCCGCCATGTTGGCCGAGGTGACGTAGTGCTCCCAGCGGATGTACGCGCTGACAGGCTCCGAGATGATCCGCGCACGACGTACGTGGACACCCCGGGCAACCGCGTCCGCGATCTGCTGGTGGAACGGGCGCCACCACTCCGACCGGTTGTCCCAATGATGATCCTTACGCCGTGGGAGACGCCGTGGTTCTGCTACGGCCTGCTGCGGCTCCATGTAGGCGGGAACGGCACCGCATCCGGCCGATTCTCTCCGCACTCGGCGTTCATGCTCATGCGTGGGCAGCGCACCGGCCTCCGCATCTTCCGTGACGTCGTCCGCGACGAACATGTCCCTGAGGAGTCGGCCACTGGGCTGTCACCGTGGGCGGTCTCGGGCGATGGCCATTCCCTCCGGTTCGCCGTCGGCCTGCGGCTCGTCGACGTCTGGAACGCCTGGCACGACGATCCGGAGGTCGACGGCGTGCAGTCCCGGCTGTGGCTTGCCACCACCGACGCCACCTCGTGGGCAGCCGTCGACTGGGACGGGGAGCTCAGAGACCGGTTCACGGTGTGGCAGCACGGGGCCCGCCGGCTGTGGGACGAGGTCGAAGCCACGTACCGATGGTGGCGGAGGGCGGGCGAACCGGGTCCGGAGCGCTTCGGGCTGACCGTCGGTTCGGAGGGGCAGGTGCTGGACTCTCCGGACCAGCCCCTGTAAGCCGCGAACTCGAGTCGGTCAGACCGCGACGCGTCACTCGCGCACCCCCTGCCACCAACATCGGCATCAGCCGATTAACCACTCGATCAAACCGTATGATGAATCCTCGGCGAGGGGGGTTCCATGACGACGGATACCAAGGACCGGCTGGTCACGGCGGCGACAGCTGTCCTGAGGGCCCATGGTTACGGCGGTGCCAGCGCCCGCACGATCGCCAAGGAGGCCGGAGTCAACTCGGCTCTGGTCTTCTATCACTTCGGCGGAGTGGACCCGCTGCTGCTCGCCGCCCTCGATCGCTCCTCCGCCGATCGAATGGCCCGGCACACCGCCACCATCGCCGAGGTCCGGACCCTCGAGGAGCTGGCCGAGGCCGCGAACCGGATTTACCACGACGACCTCGACGGCGGGTACATCGCACTCTTCTCCGAGCTGGTCGCCGCCGCCGTGGCCAAGCCCGAACTGCGCGAGCCGTTGGCCGAGCGGGCCGAGCCCTGGCTGGCGTTCGTCGAGGCGACCCTGGAGCGGGTGATCGGCGGCACCGCGCTCGCCCGGCTCACCCCGCCCCGGGAGCTGGCCAATGCCGCGATCGCCTTCTACCTCGGAGTGAACCTCTTCACCGTGCTCGACGCGGACCGGTCCCGTACGGACTCGGTCTTCGCGATGGGCCGCCGCCTGGCCCCGCGCGCCAAGCTGCTGACGATGCGTCTGCCGGCCCGGCGCCACGCGACTCCCAAGACCCAGTAATCCCCTCTTGCACCATTTCCCCGGAATCAGGGAAATGTGAGGAACCTGGGCGCGACGCCTTCCGTCCAAGCGCCGTACTGCCGGTGAGTCACCGCAGAGCGGTATCGGCCTCGCGCTGCCGGCCGCGTCGGCCGATGACCCCTCTCCACCGCCTGCGGCCGGCAGCACACCGCCACCGGCGCGCACCCCTCAAGACAGCGCCGGTGGCGGCGCCGCGCCCGGCGCTTCCCATTGACTGGCGATAACTTTCCGGCTATCGGTGTCTTCGGGCCATTCTTGGAAGTTTCCTTCACCCCGCCCCCGAGGGCCACGCACCTCCTCCCGGAAGGAGTGCACGTGCACCACGAAGAAGCCGCCGGACCGAGACCGTCCAGACGTTCCGTACTGGCCGGAGCCACCGCCGTCACTGCCGCAGCCTCACTGGCCGCGACCGGAACCACCGCCCACGCCGCAGGAACCGAGACCCCCATCGACCGCGCGCGACTGCGCCGGCTCATCTCCCGGATGAGCCTGGAGGAGAAGGTCGGACAGCTGTTCGTCATGCGGGTCTACGGGCACTCCGCCGCCCACCCCGACCCCGCCGACGTCGCCCTGAACCAGAAGGAGATCGGCGTCTCCAACGCCGCCGAGCTCATCGCGAAGTACCACGTCGGCGGCATCATCTACTTCTCCTGGGCGCACAACACCCGCGACCCGCACCAGATCGCCGATCTGTCCAACGGCATCCAGAAGGCCGGACTCGCCCAGCCCACGCCCGTGCCACTGCTCATCTCCACGGACCAGGAGCACGGAATAGTGGCCCGGGTCGGTGCGCCTGCCACCCTGATGCCCGGGGCGATGGCGCTGGGCGCGCACGCCTCGCGGGCCGACGCCCGTACGGCCGCGCGGATCGCCGGGGCCGAACTGGCAGCGCTGGGCATCAAGCAGAACTACGCGCCGGTCGCGGACGTCAATGTGAACCCGGCCAACCCGGTGATCGGCGTACGGTCCTTCGGCGCCGACCCCGAGGCGGTCTCCCGTCTCGTCGCCGCCCAGGTGCAGGGCTACCAGAGCTCCGGAGTCGCGGCCACCGCCAAGCACTTCCCCGGCCACGGAGACACCGCCACCGACAGCCACTACGGCCTTCCGCTGATCACCCACAGCGCGGAGGAGTGGGAGCGGCTGGACGCCCCGCCGTATCTGGCCGCGATCGCCGCCGGCATCGACTCGGTCATGACGGCACACCTGCTCTTCCCGGCGCTCGACCCGGCCGACGACCCGGCCACGCTCTCCCGGCCGATCCTCACCGGCATCCTGCGCGAGAAGCTCGGTTACGACGGTGTGGTGGTCACGGACTCGCTCGGCATGGCGGGCGTCCGGCAGAAGTACGGCGACGACCGGGTGCCCGTGCTGGCGCTGAAGGCGGGCGTCGACCAGCTGCTGAACCCGCCGGACCTGCCCGTCGCCTGGAACGCCGTCGTCAAGGCGGTGCGCGAGGGCGAGATCGAGGAGAAGCGGCTCGACGTGTCCCTGCTGCGGATCCTCGAACTCAAGGCCCGCCGGGGGCTGTTCCGGGATCCGTACGTCAGTCACCAGGGCGTGGACCGGACGGTCGGCGTCCGGCCTCATCTCGCGGCCGCCGACCGGATCGCCGAACGCACCACCACCCTGCTGGTCAATGAGCGCGGACTGCTGCCGCTGTCCCGCCAGAAACAGCGGAACATCCTGGTCGTCGGCGTCGATCCGGCCGCGCCGTCCGGCACCGGCGGCCCGCCGACCACCGTCCTGGCCAAGTCTCTGACCGCACTGGGCTTCACCGCCACCGCGCTGTCGACCTCCACCGGCACCCAGCCCAACCCGACACAGGCGAAGATCGACGAGGCGGTCGCGGCGGCGAAGGGCCGGGACGCGGTGGTGGTGGCGACGTACAACGTCTCCGGCACGTCCTCGCAGCGGACCCTGGTCTCGCAACTCGCGGCGACCGGCGTGCCCGTGGTGCACCTCGCGATCCGCAACCCGTACGACATCGCGCGGCTCGGCGGCACCGGCCTCCGGGCGTCGCTGGCCGGCTACTCCTGGACGGACGTCGAACTGCGCGCCGCCGCCCGGGTCATCGCGGGCAAGGCCGATCCCGCGGGTCGGCTGCCGGTGCCCGTACCGCGGGCGGACGACCCGGCCCAGGTGCTGTACCCGATCGGCTACGGACTGTCGTACTGACCCTACGGTGCGCCCCCCGCGCACCACCGCCAACCGGCGCAAAGCGCCTCGCACACCTGGCGTGGCCCCGCTTTCGCGGGTCACGCTGGGTGTGTTTTTTCGGGGGTACGGGGTCGGGGGTTCGGCATGCGCGGTTGGCGTTCCGTCGGGGTGTGCGCGGCGCTGCTGGCGCTGGCCGCGTGCCAGCAGCACCAGGGCTTCGCGGGGCCGGGGAGCCCGGCCGGGGAGAGCCGATCGCCGAGTCCGTCCGGCTATGGCGCGGCCTTCCTCGCGCAGGGCGAGTGCGGCACCCGGGCCGCCCGGGACCGGACAGACTTCCTGGAGGTGTCCTGCTCGAGCGAGAAGGCGGTGGCGAGAGTGCTGGCCCGGCACGGCGAACGGCCGACGGCCGGTCCGCGCTGCCCGCCCCGTACCGACTTCGTGCTGCACATCTCGGAGAACCGGCCGGATGTGGACGAGGACGGCGACGGCGCGGTACGGCAGGGCTACGCCTGCATGCGCAACCTCGAGGAGCCGCACCCGGGCGACCCGGGCGGAGGAGGCGGTCCGCGCACGGTCGTCGGGGACTGCGTCGCGTCACTCGACGAGAGCGCGGGCTCCCGGCGCGGCCGGGTGAGGGAGACCGCGTGCGACGGGTCCGGGCGGGAGGAGCCGCGGTTCAGGGTGACGGCGGCGGTGCGGACACGTGCGCAGTGCCCGCCGGCGACGGCGCTGTACGTACAGCTGGGCGGCGGGACACCTGTCGGGTGTGCCCGGCGCGTGTAGCACCGGAAGCGGGCCCGAACGGTGCCGGACACGGGCCCCGACAGTGCCGGAGGCGGACCCGAACGGTGCCGGAGGCGGACCCGAACGGTGTCGGAGGCGGACCCGGCCCGAAAGGCGTCCGGCCGGCCCACCGACGAGGATGTCGGTGGGCCGGCCGGCCTGTCTTGCGTGCGGCGGGCCCATGGTCGGGTCACCGGGCCGCCTCAGCCGCAGGTTCCGCTACGGCGCAGGTTCCGCCACGGCGCAGTCCCCGCCACCGGCACAAGTCCCGCTACGGGCGCAGGTCCCGCACGTTGGACTGCCGGTCGAGCTTCGCGTCCGACTTCGCCAGCGGCTTGGGCGCGGCCCCGCCCCGCTCCACGGCGGCCGGTGCGACGCCCGCCCACTCCAGTACCTCGGCGGTGGCCTTGGCCTTCTGGTCGGCCGTCAGACCGTCGATTTTCGCTCCGTGGTTGGCACCCGGCGCGGTGAAGACATAGGAGTCGTCGGAGCCCTTGCCGAGCCGGAACGGCTCGGCGCCCCACGGGTCGTTCTGACCGTAGACGAAAAGCATCTGCTCGCTGCGGTGGCGGACCCAGCGGTCGACGTCGCGCATGGCGCCGTTCTTCCACTTCATCGGGATGTCGCGCGGCACGTACGCCCGCGGAGTGAAGTATCCGGGGTACCGCAGCAGGCCCTTGAGGTGCGGGTACTCGACGGTCGGGGCGCCCAGTTCGGTGCCGGCCTGGTAGTAGTACGGCGTGTACGGCTCCAGCCCCTGGTCGGTGTAGAAGGAGAAGCCGGAGATCTTGTCGACGAAGGCGTAGAGGGCATCGGTCGAGGCGGTCGGCTTCGGAACGTCGGCGCAGTCCTTCTCGGAGCTGTACTGCCAGAACGCCCACACCAGATCGAGGACCACGCTCTCGTAGGCCTTGTCGAGGCTGCCGACCGTCTTGAAGGTGGTGTGGTTCTCGTCGGCCCACTTGCGGTAGCGGTCGGTCATCTCACCGCGGCGTACGAGCGCCTCACGCTGGACCGCGTCGAGGGCCGTACGGCACTCCTGGGTGGACACCTTGGAGAAGAAACGGTCGTACGCCGAGTCCTCGCGGTTGTCGACGTCGTTCGGGGCGACGTACGCGACAGTGCCGTCCATGTCGTGCGGGTAGAAGCGGCGGAAGTAGGTCGCGGTCATCCCGCCCTTGCTGCCACCGGTCGCCAGCCAGTTCTTCCCGTAGACCTTCTTCAGGGCCTTGAAGACGCGGTGCTGGTCGCTGGCGGCCTGCCAGATGTCGAGCTTGGACCAGTCGGCCGGCTCCGGGCGGGACGGGGTGAAGAAGCGGTACTCCATCGAGACCTGGTTGCCGTCCACGATCTTGGTCGGCTCGCTGCGGGTGGGGTTCGTCGAGACGCTGTACCCGGAGGTGTAGAACACGGTCGGGCGGTCGGTCGCCTTGTGCAGCAGGGTGATCCGCTGCTTGAAGGTGCCCTTGGACGGGTGCCGGTGGTCGACCGGCTGGGTGTAGTTGAGGACGAAGTACCGGTATCCGTCCGGCTTCTCCTCGATGAAGCTCATACCGGCTATCGCGAGGATCCGGTCCTTGATGTCGGTGCTCTCCGGCTTCGCGGCTGTGGCCGCACCTGCCGACGCGCCACTGATGCCGAGTGTGCCTATGAGCAGCACCAGCGACAGCAGCCATCTGAGCGACTTGCGCATGCGCCCTCCCCTGGGTTCGCAAAGGTCGCCGCGAACCTACCGGCGCAACTCCCGCCGCCGCCAGACCTCAAGAGCGAATGTGTTCGATAAGGGCGGAGTCAGCAAAGAGTCCAGCCGGAACTGACGGAACTCTTCCCCACCGAGCCCCGGATGAAGACGCACCGGTGTCCCACCGTGACCCGGACCGGGCCCGCGTGGCGCGTGTACCGGCCGCTGTCCGAGCGGGGGCGGCTGCCGCGCGCCTGGATGCTGACGCTCATCTCCCGCTTCGCGCCAGGGTTCTTGGCGACGGTGACGGCGCACATGACGGCGTTGCTCTTGTAGACGTGGACCCGGCCGGCGGCGAAGTTCAGCGTCTTCATCTTGCGGCCGTTGCACCGCGCTTCGGCTGCGTCGGCCGAAGCGGGACTGGCCAGCCCGGCCATGCCGAAGGCCACGACGAACGCTGCCCCCAGAGCTATTCGACGGCGTGCCGCGGCACCACGCACCTCAGCCTCCTATGGGTCATGCGCCCGGAGTTCGGACATACGGGCGATCGACAAGCTACACGCGGCTGAAGGTGGTATTGGTTCCCGGGGGGCGGACGGTGGTTCCTGGTCCGTGCTGCGCGTCGCGTGCCGCATGCTGAGCGTTGCGTTCCGCGTGGCAGATGACGCCCGGCACTCAGACCGCCGTGGCCTCCGGCTCGCCGACGAAAGTGCGCCACAGGCGGGCGTAATGGCCGTCCGCGGCGAGGAGTTCGGCGTGGGTGCCGTCCTCGACGACCCGGCCGTGGTCCATGACCACCACCCGGTCCGCACGTGCCGCGGTGGTCAGACGGTGCGCGACGACCAGCGTCGTACGCTTGCCCGCCAGCCGGTCCGTGGCCCGATTGACCAGGCCCTCGGTCGCCAGGTCGAGTGCGGCCGTGGCCTCGTCGAGGAGCAGGATGTCGGGGTCGACCAGCTCCGCGCGGGCCAGTGCGATCAACTGCCGCTGTCCGGCTGAGAGGTTGCGGCCCCGCTCGGAGACCTCGTGGAGGTAGCCGCCGTCGAGGGAGGCGACCATCTCGTGCGCCCCGACCGCCCGGGCCGCCGCCTCCACCTCGGCCTCGGTCGCGTCCGGGCGGCCGTAGGCGATGGCATCGCGCACGGTGCCCGGGAAAAGGTACGGCTCCTGGGGTACGACACCGAGCCGGTGCCGGTAGCCGGTGAGATCGAGCTCGCGGATGTCGGTCCCGTCGACGCGTACGGCGCCGGAGGACGGGTCGTAGAAGCGGGCGACGAGCTTGACGAGGGTCGACTTGCCCGCGCCCGTCTCGCCGACGAAGGCGACCGTCTGGCCGGCCGGGATGCTCAGCCCGATCCCGGACAGGGCCTCCGTCTCCTCTGCGCTCCCGTAGTGGAAGTGCACATCCTCGAACGTGACCTCGCCGCGCAACCACTGGACCTTGCGCGGCCGGTCCGCCGCCGCCGTCGTCGTGGGCTCGCGCAGCAGCTCCTGGATACGGCCCAGCGATACCGTCGCCTGCTGGTAGCCGTCGAACACCTGGGACAACTGCTGCACGGGTGCGAAGAACAGGTCGATGTAGAGGAGGTACGCGACCAGCGCGCCCGCCGTCAGGCTGCCTTCGCCGACCCGGCCCGCGCCCACGATCAGGACGAGGGCGGCGGCCACGGAGGACAGCAGCTGGACGAAGGGGAAGTACACGGAGATCAGGAACTGGCCGCGCACCCGGGCCTGCCGGTAGCTGTCGCTGCGCTCGGCGAACCGCCGGGCACCGCTGCCCTCGCGGCGGAAGGCCTGCACGATGCGCAGCCCCGCGACGCTCTCCTGGAGGTCGGCGTTGACCGCGCTGATGCGCTCGCGCGCGAGCTCGTACGCCTTGACGCTCTTCCTGCGGAAGAAGACCGTCCCGATCACCAGCACCGGCAGTGTCGCGAAGACGACCAGAGCCATCTCGACGTCGATGACCAGGAGTGCGACGAGGATGCCGAAGAAGGTGAGGACGGAGACGAGGGCGGTGACCAGACCGGTCTGGAGGAAGGTGGACAGCGCGTCGATGTCCGTCGTCATCCGGGTCATGATCCGGCCGGTCAGCTCGCGCTCGTAGTAGTCGAGTCCCAGCCGCTGGAGCTGCGCGAAGATCTTGATGCGCAGGCTGTAGAGAACGCGCTCGCCGGTGCGGCCGGTCATACGTGTCTCGCCGATCTGTGCCGCCCACTGGGAGAGGACGACCAGGAGCGCGAGTCCGGACGCGGTCCAGACGGCGCCGAGGGCGAGCCGCTGGACCCCGTCGTCGATTCCGTTCCGGATGAGGACGGGCAGCAGCAGTCCGGCGAGTGCGTCGAGGGACACGAGCAGCAGGCTGAGCAGCAGCGGGGTGCGGAATCCGCGCAGCAACTGCCGTAGCCCGTACGCCGTTTCGGGGTGGGCGGCCCGGTCCTCGTCGACGTCGGGGACGTCGGTGGCGGGTGGCAGGGCGGCGACCTGCGCCAGCAGCTCGGGGGTGGCAGGCATCCCGGCGAGCGCGCCGGCGAAACCTGCCGCGGGAGGCCCGGGGGGTGCGGCGGGGGGTGCGGCGGGGGCGACCGCGGCTCCGCCGGGGCGGGTTCCGGCGGGAGCATCAGCGGTCGGCTTCGAGGCCGGTGTGCCGGCATCTTCGGCCGGTGCTGCGGTACCGGCATCTTTGTCCGGGGCCGCGGCGCCGCCCGCTCCGGGCCCCTTGCGCAGATCCGTACGGGAGCCGTCGCCACGGCCCCAGAGCTCCGGTGTCACGCCGTCGACGACGCGCCGCCGCGCGTTGACCGGCTCGCAGTCGATCTCGGCCTCGTACTCGATGTCGACATCGAGGTCGCGCTCGTCGGAACCGCGGACCGGCATCCCGGTCACACGGGGGAATCTCCGGGCGAGATCCGATGTCCCGTAGCGACCGCCGGCCGCGTCGCCCGGCCGGCTGCCGCCCGGCCCGTCGGGGCGCGGCTTCGCCCCGTCGATCTCCGGCGTGACGAGCCCGGTGGCCGACGCCTCGCCCCCGAAGCCCCCGGCGCTCACATCGCCCGCGGCAGCCCCGGCGGCTCCGGCGTCTCCGGCAGGGGACTCCGCGGCCGCGTCGACGAGGCGGCCGACCGGGTCGTGTTCCACGTCCGCCAGCTCGTCCGGGTCGGTGAGCAGCCGCCGGAACAGAGCGGAGCGCTGCTCCAGTTCCTCGTGCGTGCCCACATCCACCAGCCGCCCGCCGTCGAGGACCACGATGCGGTCGGCGAGGGAGAGAGTGGAGCGCCGGTGGGCGATCAGCACGGTCGTACGCCCTGCCATCACGCCCCGCAGCGCCTCGTGGATCTCGTGCTCCACGCGGGCGTCGACAGCCGAGGTCGCGTCGTCCAGGAGCAGCAGCCGGGGGTCGGTGAGGATGGCCCGGGCGAGGGCGACGCGCTGGCGCTGGCCGCCGGAGAGGGTGAGCCCCTGCTCCCCGACAGTGGTGTCGTATCCGTCGGGCAGTTGCGAGATGAAGCCGTCGGCCTGGGCGGCCCGCGCGGCGAGACGGATCTGCTCGTCCGTCGCCTCCGGGTGTCCGTAGGCGATGTTGGCGCGGACGGTGTCGGAGAAGAGGAAGCTGTCCTCCGGTACGAGCCCGATGGCGGCGCGCAGCGAGTCGAACGTCAGGTCGCGTACGTCGTGCCCGCCGACCCGTACCGCGCCGCCCGTGACGTCGTAGAAGCGCGGCAGCAGCAGCGAGACGGTGGACTTGCCGCTGCCGGAGGTGCCGACGACGGCGACGGTCTCGCCCGCCTCGACGCGCAGCGAGAAGTCGGACAGGACCGGGCGCTCCGGGTCGTACCCGAAGGTCACGGAGTCGAACTCGACGGTCGCGGCGGCATCGGCCGGCAGCTCGTGCGCGTCCGCCCGCTCCTTGATCGCGGGCTCGGTGTCGATGAGTTCCAGCACCCGCTCGACGCCCGCCCGCGCCTGCTGCCCGACGGTGAGGACCATGGTGAGCATCCGGACCGGGCCGACGAGCTGGGCGAGGTAGGTGGAGAAGGCGACGAAGGTGCCGAGGGTGATCTGGCCGCGGGTGGCCATCCAGCCGCCGAGCGCGAGCATCGCGACCTGGCCGAGAGCGGGCACGGCCTGCAGGGCGGGGGTGTAGCGGGAGTTGAGGCGAACGGTCCGCAGCCGCCCCGCGAAGAGCTTTCTGCTGACCTCCCGGAGCTTGCCGCCCTCCTGCTCCTCCTGGCCGAAGCCCTTGACGACGCGGACCCCGGTGACGGCCCCGTCGACCACGCCCGCCACGGCGGCGGCCTGCCCCTGGGCGTACCAGGTGGCCGGGAAGAGCCGCTTACGGCTGCGCAAGGCGATGATCCACAGGGCGGGGGCCACGGCCAGGGCCACGACGGTGAGCAGCGGCGACAGCCAGGCCATCACGATCAGCGAGATCAGGAAGAGCAGGACGTTGCCGATCATCATCGGCAGCATGAAGAGCAGGCCCTGGATCAGTTGGAGGTCGCTGGTGGCGCGGCCGACGACCTGGCCGGTGCTGAGCTCGTCCTGCCGCTTGCCGTCCAGCCCGGACAGCGAACGGAACATCTCGGTCCGCAGGTCGTGCTGGACGTCGAGGGCGAGCCGGCCACCGTAGAAGCGGCGGACGTAAGTGAGGAGGTAGACGCCGATCGCGGCGACCACCAGCAGCGCCGCCCAGGGGGCGAGGTCGCGGGTGTGGGCGACGACGACGTCATCGATGATCAGCTTGGTGACGAGGGGGATGAGGGCCATGACGCCCATACCCGCGAGCGAGGAGCCGAGGGCGAGCAGGACATGGCGGCGGTAGCGCCAGGCGTACCGGCTCAGCCGGCGCGCCCAGCCGCCCGCCCGCCGATCGCTCTCGTCACTGGTGCCCACCGGCTGCCTCCGTCGTCCCTGCCCTCATGGCGCTACGGAAGTCCGCAGCGCCACGATCAAGAACGCCGGGCGTCCCTTGTTTTGTTTCAGCAGCGCATACGCAATATGTCGCGCACGGCGTCCGTCCGGGGACCTAGGCGGGGTCCAGGAGCCCCCGCCCGGGCCCCGCCCAGGCCCGCCCGGCCCCGGTCCGGCCGGCTCTGCGGCTCTGCTCGGCTCTGCGGCTCTGCTCGGCTCGCGTGGCGGTCAGGCGCCGGCCCGGGACTCCGCGATCTGCCGGGACATGATCGTTGTCAGTTCGTACGCCGTGTGGGAGGCGGCGACGGAGGTGATCTCCGCGTGGTCGTACGCGGGGGCGACCTCGACCAGGTCGGCGGAGACCAGGTTGCAGGAGGCGAGACCGCGCAGGATCTCCAGCAGCTCGCGGGAAGTGATGCCGCCCGCCTCGGGGGTTCCGGTGCCGGGCGCGTGGGCCGGGTCCAGGACGTCGATGTCGATGGAGATGTAGAGGGGCCGGTCGCCGATGCGCTGGCGGAGCTGGTCGGCCACCTCGTCGACACCGCGCCGCATCACGTCGGCGGAGGTGACGATGCCGAAACCCATCTTCTCGTCGTCGTCGAGGTCCTTCTTGCCGTACAGCGGGCCGCGGGTGCCGACGTGGGAGAGCGCGGAGGTGTCGAGAATCCCCTCCTCGACGGCCCGCCGGAACGGGGTGCCGTGGGTGTACTCGGCACCGAAGTAGGTGTCCCAGGTGTCCAGGTGCGCATCGAAGTGCAGCAGCGCGACCGGGCCGTGCTTGCGGGCCATCGAGCGGAGCAGTGGCAGGGCGATGGTGTGGTCGCCACCGAGGGTCATCAGCCGGGCGCCGGTGTCGAGCAGGTCGTCGGCCGCGGCCTGGACCGTCTCGACGGCCTCGTTGATGTTGAACGGGTTCGCGGCGATGTCACCGGCGTCGGCGACCTGTGCGAGCGCGAAGGGGGAGGCGTCCTGCGCCGGGTTGTACGGGCGCAGGAGGCGGGAGGCCTCGCGGATCGCGTTGCCGCCGAAACGGGCGCCGGGCCGGTAGGAGACACCGCTGTCGAACGGCACGCCCACCACGGCTACGTCGGCGTTCCCGACCTCGTCGAGCCGGGGCAGCCGCGCGAAGGTGGCGGGGCCGGCGTAGCGCGGGATACGGGACGAGTCGATGGGGCCCACTGGTGTGCGGGACTCGGTGCTCATGCGGCTGCTGCCTCTCGGCGGTGCGGGGTAAGGGTGTACGGATCCGAGGGTAGGCAGGGCCGCGGATTCCGCACATGTACGTTCCCGACGGACGGGCCCCGCTATTTGGACACCGCGTCCATCGCGCTCCGGTTCACGCCACAATGAACGCATGCCACCGATACCCAGCCGTGCCGAACTGATCGACCACTTCGTCCGTACGCGCATCGCGGGCGACGTCGCCACCCCCCGGGACAACAACCTCTCCCACTACCGCAAACTCGCGAACGGTGACCGTCACTACTGGCTGGGCCTGGAGCTGGGCGACCGGTGGACCGACGAGCAGGACGTGCTGGCGGTCATGGCGGAGCGCTGCGGTGTGGTCGACGACCCCGAGCACCGGACGGGTCAGGACACGATCGACCCGGAGCTGACCGTGGACGCCCTGGACCGGATGGCGACCGTACTGCGCAAGGCGGCCGAGGGCGGGCAGCGGGTGCTGTTCGCGACCGGCCACCCGGGCGGACTGCTGGATGTCCACCACGGGGTCGCGGCCGCACTGCGCGCCGCGGGCTGCGAGATCATGGTGATCCCGTCCGGGCTGCAGGCCGACGGGGGCTATGTCTTCCAGTTCTGCGATGTGGCGATGCTCGAGCGCGGCGCGACGCTGTGGCACACCCACTCCCCCGAGCCGATGGCCGCGATTCTGGACGGGCTGGCGCGGGAGGGGCGGCCGCTGCCGGATCTGGTCGTGGCCGACCACGGCTGGGCCGGGTGCGCGGGGCAGCGCGGGATCGACGCGGTGGGCTTCGCGGACTGCAACGACCCGGCGCTGTTCATCGGCGAGGCAGAGGGCACGCTGGCCGTCACGGTCCCGCTGGACGACCACGTGGTGGACCCGCGCTACTACGACCCGATGACCGCATACGTGATCGACGCGGCGGGGCTCACGGCGCAGCCCTGACCCCTGCGCGAGAGCCCCGGGTGCGGGCGTCGGGTCCCGGCGGCGCACCGGGACGGGCCGCGGCCTGTGGGTGCCGGGCCGGCTTCGTCGGCCGGATCCGCGGCGGCGGCGCAACGCAGCCGTACGCGGCTGGTGGCCGGAACGGCGACGAGCCCATCCCAGGAACCGACCGGTCCACTGCCGCCGCTGCCGCTGCCGCCGCTGCTACCTCTGCCTGCTGCCGCTGACTCGCCCATCGGGCAGGAGCGGGGAGCGTAGGGTCCCTCGCTGGGGCCGGATCTACTGCTCCTGCGCTCCGCCGGGCCCGCGTGCGCCCTCGGTGCGCGGAACCCGGATCACGCCCTCCTGGATGACGGAGATCGCCAGCTTCCCGTCGGCGGTGTAGATCCGGGCCTGACCGAGTCCGCGGCCACCGGACGCCGACGGGCTGTGCTGGTCGTAGAGCAGCCATTCGTCGGCCCGGAAGGGGCGGTGGAACCACATGGCGTGGTCCAGACTGGCGCCGACGACGTCCCCGACCGCCCAGCCGCCCCGGCCGTGGGCGAGGAGCACCGAGTCGAGCAGCGTCATGTCGGAGACGTACGTGGCGAGGCAGACGTGCAGCAGCGGATCGTCGGCCAGCTTGCCGTTGGTCCGGAACCAGACCTGCGACTTCGGCTCACGCGGCCCCTGCGCCGCGGTGGCGTACGGCGGCTCCTCGACGTACCGCAGATCGACCGCCGCGCGCGCCTCCAGCAGCCGCTCCCCCACCCCCGGGTCCCGGAAGAGATGGGCGTGCCGGGGCAGCATCTCGGCGGCCGTCGGCAGCGACTCGGGGTCGGGTGCGGACGGCATCGGAGCCTGGTGTTCCAGACCCTCCTCGTACGTCTGGAACGACGCGGAGAGGTGGAAGATCGGCTGGCCGTGCTGGACCGCGACCACGCGGCGGGTGGTGAAGGAGCGGCCGTCGCGAATCCGGTCGACCGTGTACACGATCGGTGCCCCGGGGTCGCCGATCCGCAGGAAGTACGCGTGCAGCGAGTGCGCCGTACGGTCCTCCGGGACGGTGCGCCCCGCGGCGACCAGGGCCTGGGCCGCGACCTGCCCGCCGAAGACGCGGGGTACGACGGCGGGGCGGCTGTCGCCGCGGAAGATGTCCTCCTCGATCCGCTCGACGTCGAGCAAATCGAGGAGGCTCTGCAGTGGTGCACTCATCTGGCGGAGGTACCGGTCCTCACTGGCCCCTCAGAGGCCCATCGACTTGGCGATGATCGAGCGCATGACCTCGCTGGTGCCGCCGTAGATGCGATTGACGCGGTTGTCCGCGTACAGACGCGCGATCGGGTACTCGTTCATGTAGCCGTAGCCGCCGTGCAGCTGGAGGCACCGGTCGATGACGCGGTGGGCGACCTCGGTGCAAAACAGCTTCGCGGAGGCGGCCTCGGCGGCGGTCAGCTCGCCCGCGTCCAGGGCCTCCAGGGCGCGGTCGGCGACGGCTTCGGCAGCGTCCACCTCGGACTGGCAGGCGGCCAGCTCGAACTTGGTGTTCTGGAAGGACGCGACCGACTTGCCGAAGACCGTGCGCTCCTGCACGTACTCCTGGGCGAACCGGACGGCGGCCTTGGCCTGCGCGTACGCACCGAACGCGATGCCCCAGCGCTCGGAGGGCAGGTTCTGCCCGAGGTAGTAGAAGCCCTTGTTCTCCTCGCCGAGCAGGTCCTCGACGGGGACCTTGACGTCGACGAAGGCCAGCTCGGCGGTGTCGGAGGTGCGCAGGCCGAGCTTGTCCAGCTTGCGGCCGATGGAGTAGCCCTCCGACTTGGTGTCCACCGCGAACAGGGAGATGCCGAAGCGGCGGTCGTCCTCGCGCGGGGCCGACGTGCGGGCGCACACGATCACGCGGTCGGCGTGGACGCCGCCGGTGATGAAGGTCTTGGAGCCGTTGAGGACGTAGTGCGTGCCGTCCTCGGAGAGCTTGGCGGTGGTCTTCATGCCCGCGAGGTCGGAGCCGGTGCCCGGCTCGGTCATCGCCAGCGCCCACATCTCCTCGCCGGTGACGAACTTCGGCAGATAGCGCTTCTTCTGCTCGTCGGTGGAGAGCGTCTTGATGTACGGCAGGGCGAGCAGCACGTGAACGCCTGAGCCGCCGAAGTTCACACCCGCGCGCGAGGTCTCCTCGTAGAGCACGGCCTCGAACTTGTGCGTGTCCAGGCCCGCGCCGCCGAACTCCTCGGCGACGTTGATGCCGAATATGCCCAGCTCGCCGAGCTTGTAGTAGAAGTCGCGCGGCGCCTGGCCCGCGGCGAACCACTCGTCGTACACCGGCACGACCTCGGCCTCGATGAAGGCGCGGACGGTCTCCCGGAACGCCTCGTGGTCCTCGTTGAACACCGTGCGCCGCATCCGTGCGCCTCCCTCTGCTGACCGGCCGAGCAGCCGTCTCTCTCACTGTCTAAGCGCTTGCTCAGCAAAAGTTACCCGGCGGTCAGCTGACCTGTCCAGTGACGGATCTCACGGCACCACTCGGCCGACCTGGCGGTGAGCCGGGTCAGACCTTCGGCGATAGGGGGTCCGGAGCGCCGCCGTCGGCCGAGCCGGACGCCGCGGCGAAGGCGCCGCGAGCGAGGCGGTGGAGCAGGGCCGCGGTCGCCGCCCGGCCCGGAAGCGCGCCTGGTCGGCCCAGGTGCGGGGTCGAGTTCAGCAGGCCGAAGACGGCGTGCACGCACGCCCGGACCTCGCTCTCGGCCAGCCCGGGGTAGACCTCGCGTACGACCTCGACCCACAGCTCCACGTACTGCCGCTGGAGCTGGCGCACCAGCTTCCGGTCGCTGTCCCGGAGGCGGTCCAGCTCGCGGTCGTGCAGGGTGATCAGTGAGCGGTCGTCGAGAGCGAAGTCGATATGGCCCTCGATGAGCGAGTCGAGTACGGCCGCGGGCGGACCCGCGGCCCCGGTGACGCATCGCTTGCCGCCCGCCAGCAGCCGGCCGCTGATGCCGACCAGCAGCTCGGCGAGCATCGCGTCCTTGCCCGCGAAGTGACGGTAGAGGCCGGGCCCGCTGATACCGACGGCGGCGCCTATCTCGTCGACGCCGACGCCGTGGAAGCCGCGCTCGGCGAAGAGGCGGGCGGCCTCCCTGAGGATCTGCTCGCGACGGGTGGGCGCCTGGGTCCTGGCGGCAGCGTGGGTACTCATGACTGCATTCTCCCGGGGGCTGATCCCCGGACTCCCGGCAGGCGGAACCAGCGGGGCCGGAGCACGGAAATTCATTCTAGACAGAGCCGTTAGCGGTCGTTAACCTGAAGGCAACACGTTAACGCTCATTAACCGAGCAAGGGAGCTCGAGGAGATGCAGCAGGCACCCGTGCTGACCGCCGCCGACGACCCGGCGTCCGACGCCTGGCGGGTCAACGAGGCGGCCCACCGCGAGCTCTCGGCGGGCCTGCGCGAGCGGCTCGCCGCGGCGCGGCTGGGCGGCGGCGAGAAGGCCCGGGCGCGGCACACCGCCCGCGGCAAGCTGCTGCCCCGGGAGCGGGTGGACGCGCTGCTCGACCCGGGCTCGCCCTTCCTCGAGCTGGCGCCGCTGGCGGCGGAGGGGATGTACGGCGGGCAGGCCCCGGCGGCGGGCGTGATCGCCGGCATCGGCCGGGTCTCGGGGCGCGAGGTGGTGATCGTCGCCAATGACGCCACGGTCAAGGGCGGTACGTACTACCCGATGACGGTGAAGAAGCACCTCCGCGCCCAGGAGGTGGCGCTGGAGAACCGGCTGCCCTGCCTGTATCTGGTGGACTCCGGCGGCGCCTTCCTGCCGATGCAGGACGAGGTGTTCCCGGACCGCGACCACTTCGGCCGGATCTTCTACAACCAGGCCCGTATGTCGGGCGCCGGCATTCCGCAGATCGCGGCGGTGCTCGGCTCCTGCACGGCGGGCGGGGCCTATGTCCCGGCGATGAGCGACGAGGCCGTCATCGTGCGCGGCCAGGGCACGATCTTCCTGGGCGGCCCGCCGCTGGTGAAGGCCGCGACGGGCGAGGTGGTGACCGCCGAGGAGCTGGGCGGCGGCGAAGTCCACTCGCGCACCTCCGGGGTCACCGACCATCTCGCGGAGGACGACGCGCACGCGCTGCGGATCGTCCGGACGATCGTCTCGACGCTGCCGGAGCGGACTCCGCTGCCCTGGCCGGTCGAGCCGGTCGAGGAGCCCGCGGCCGACCCGGCGGGGCTGTACGGCGCGGTGCCGGTGGACTCGCGGACGCCTTACGACGTGCGCGAGGTGATCGCGCGGCTGGTGGACGGATCCCGCTTCGCCGAGTTCAAGGCGGAGTTCGGCACGACCCTGGTGACGGGCTTCGCCCGTATCCACGGCCACCCGGTCGGAATCGTCGCCAACAACGGCATCCTGTTCTCCGAATCGGCCCAGAAGGGCGCGCACTTCATCGAGCTCTGCGACCAGCGCGGCATCCCG
Organism: Streptomyces sp. NPDC004647; assembly: GCF_040609575.1. NCBI lineage: Bacteria > Bacillati > Actinomycetota > Actinomycetes > Kitasatosporales > Streptomycetaceae > Streptomyces > Streptomyces sp. NPDC004647. Next base: position 58,403 of record NZ_JBEXKU010000014.1, read on the forward strand.
CTGCTGTTCCTGCAGAACATCTCGGGCTTCATGGTCGGGCGCAGTTACGAGGCGGGCGGCATCGCCAAGCACGGCGCGAAGATGGTGACGGCGGTGGCCTGCACACGCGTACCGAAGCTGACGGTCGTCATCGGCGGGTCGTACGGCGCGGGCAACTACTCGATGTGCGGCCGGGCCTATTCGCCGCGGTTCCTGTGGATGTGGCCGAACGCCAAGATCTCGGTGATGGGCGGCGAGCAGGCAGCCTCGGTGCTGGCGACCGTCAAGCGGGACCAGCTGGAAGCGGCCGGCGAGGAGTGGAGCGCGGAGGACGAGGAGACCTTCCGGGCCCCGATCCGCGAGCAGTACGAGTCCCAGGGGAACGCGTACTACGCCACGGCGCGGCTCTGGGACGACGGGGTCATCGATCCGATGGAGACACGCACGGTGCTGGGTCTCGCGCTGACCGCGTGTGCCAACGCACCGCTGCCCTGCAAAGACCCTGCCGCACCCGGCTACGGCGTCTTCCGGATGTGAGGGGGAGCATGACGATGTTCGAGACGGTTCTGGTGGCCAACCGCGGCGAGATCGCGGTCCGGGTCATCCGCACGCTCAGGGCCATGGGCGTCCGCTCCGTCGCCGTGTTCAGCGACGCCGACGCCGACGCCAGGCATGTGCGGGAGGCCGACACCGCGGTCCGGATCGGCCCCGCGTCCGCTGCGGAGAGCTATCTTTCGCCCGCGCGGCTGCTGGAGGCGGCGGCCCGTACCGGAGCCCAGGCGGTGCACCCCGGTTACGGCTTCCTCGCCGAGAACGCGGCGTTCGCGCAGGCGTGCGCCGACGCCGGGCTCGTCTTCATCGGCCCTCCGGCTGCCGCGATCGAGCTGATGGGCGACAAGATCCGCGCCAAGGAGACGGTGCAGGCGGCCGGCGTGCCGGTCGTGCCCGGCTCCTCGGGCAGCGGGCTGACCGACGCCGAACTCGCCGCGGCCGCACGGGAGATCGGGATGCCGGTGCTGCTGAAGCCGTCGGCGGGCGGCGGCGGCAAGGGCATGCGGCTCGTGCGCGACGAGGCCCTGCTCGGCGATGAGATCGCGGCTGCCCGGCGCGAGGCCCGCGGGTCCTTCGGTGACGACACGCTGCTCGTGGAGCGCTGGATCGACCGGCCGCGGCACATCGAGATCCAGGTCCTGGCCGACGGGCACGGCCGGGTGATCCACATCGGCGAGCGCGAGTGCTCGCTGCAGCGCCGCCACCAGAAGCTCATCGAGGAGGCGCCGAGCCCGCTGCTGGACGCCGCGACCCGTGAGGCGATGGGCGCGGCGGCGGTCCAGGCGGCGCGCTCGTGCGGGTACACGGGCGCGGGCACGGTGGAGTTCATCGTCCGGGGCAGTGCCCCTTCCCCTTCCCCGGCTTCCGCCGGGGATGCCTCCACCGACTACTACTTCATGGAGATGAACACCCGGCTGCAGGTCGAGCACCCGGTCACCGAGCTCGTCACCGGCCTGGACCTGGTGGAGTGGCAGGTCCGTATCGCCGCGGGCGAGCCGCTGACGTACGAGCAGAAGGACATCGAACTCACCGGTCACGCGGTGGAGGCCCGTATCTGCGCGGAGACCGCGCGGGCCACGCCGGAGACGGCGAGGACGCCGGGAGGAGCCCCGTCGGCAGCCCCGTCGGCGGATTCCGGGGAAGCCCCCGGCGGCTCGAGCCGGGCCGGTACCAGCGTTGGCGAGGCCCGGGCGACGGGCGGTCGGGTGGACTTCCTGCCGTCCGCGGGCACCGTGCGGGTGCTGTGCGAGCCGGCGGGCGAGGGCGTGCGGGTGGACTCCGGACTCTCCGCCGGCACGGAGGTCGGCACGTCGTACGACCCGATGCTCGCCAAGGTGATCGCCCACGGGCCTGACCGGGCGACGGCGCTGCGGCGGCTGCGCACGGCTCTCGCCGGGACCGTGGTCCTCGGTGTGGACACCAACACGGGCTTTCTGCGCCGCCTGCTGGCCCACCCGGCAGTGGTCTCCGGCGACTTGGACACCGGCCTGGTCGACCGCGACGCGGGCTCGCTGGTGCAGCTGGGCATTCCGGACGAGGTGTACGCGGCCGCGGGGCTGCTGCGCCACGCGGCACTTGAGCACGGCTCGCCGGTCGTCCCGCCGGCGGAACCCGGCTGGACCGACCCCTTCTCCGTGCCCAGCGGCTGGCGGCTCGGAGGCGAGGCCGCCTGGACCGTCCATCATCTGCGGGCGCCCGGCCACGAGCCCGTGGCCGTACGGGTGCGCGGCAGCGCGGCGGCCGCCCAGGTCCGGATCGGCGACGCCGGCCCGGTGCCGGCCCGGCTCGTCCGCGCCGACGCGGCATCGGCGCGAGCCGTCCCGGGCGGCTCTGCCACAAGCGCCGCAGGCGCCGCGAGCGCCCCGGCGACGGACGCCGTCCGGGTGCTGCTGGAGTGGGACGGCGTCACCCACACCTTCGTCGCCCCGCCCGGCCGTGAGGGCAGCTGGCTGGGGCGGGACGGCGACGCCTGGCATCTGCAGGACCACGATCCCGTCGAAGCGGCGCTGCGCGGTGCGGCCGGGCCGTACGGGGTGGACGCGCTGACCGCTCCCATGCCCGGCACCGTCACCGTCGTGAAGGCGGCTGTCGGCGACGAGGTCACCGCTGGTCAGAGCCTGCTGGTCGTCGAGGCGATGAAGATGGAGCACGTCATCTCCGCCCCACACTCCGGGACGGTCACCGAACTCGATGTGATCCCCGGCAGCACCGTCGCCATGGACCAGGTGCTGGCCGTCGTCACCCCGTACGAGGAGGGCGAGTGATGATCGAGGGACTGCCCATGCGGGTGCCCGCGCCCGATCTCCCGGCGCGGGTCCGTATCCACGAAGTGGGTCCGCGCGACGGCCTGCAGAACGAGGCGATGGTCGTCCCGGTCGAGGTGAAGGCCGACTTCATCAAGCGGCTGGCCGAGGCCGGGCTCGACACGATCGAGGCGACGAGCTTCGTGCACCCCAAGTGGGTACCCCAACTCGCCGACGCCGAGCGGTTGATGCCGATGCTCGAAGGAATGGCCGCCCGGCTGCCCGTCCTGGTGCCCAACGAGCGCGGTCTGGAGCGCGCACTCGCGCTCGGCGTGCGCGAGATCGCCGTCTTCGGCAGCGCGACCGAGTCGTTCGCCAAGGCCAACCTCAACCGCTCCGTGGACGAGTCGATCGCGATGTTCGCGCCGGTGGTCGCCAAGGCCCGGGACGCGGGTGTCCGCGTGCGCGGCTATCTGTCCATGTGCTTCGGCGACCCGTGGGAGGGCGCGGTACCGATCGCCCAGGTCGTACGGGTGAGCCGCAGCCTGATGGACATCGGCTGCGACGAGCTGAGCCTCGGGGACACCATCGGTGTGGCCACGCCGGGCCATGTCTTCGAACTGCTGTCCGCGCTGGGCGAGAGCGGTATCCACACCGACCACCTGGGCGTGCACTTCCACGACACCTACGGCCAGGCGCTCGCCAACACCCTGGCCGCGCTCCAGCACGGCGTCACGACCGTCGACTCCTCCGCGGGCGGCCTCGGCGGCTGCCCGTACGCCAAGAGCGCCACGGGAAACCTGGCCACCGAAGACCTCGTATGGATGCTGCACGGCCTCGGCATCGAGACCGGGGTCGATCTCGGCCGTCTCACCGCCACCAGCGTGTGGATGGCCGCTCACCTGGGCCGACCCAGCCCGTCCCGTACCGTCCGTGCCCTGTCGGGCACCACCTCCCACCAGGAGCAGTGAGCGCCATGTCGATCGACCACCGACTCTCCCCCGAGCACGAGGAACTCCGCCGCACGGTCGAGGAGTTCGCACACGAGATCGTCGCGCCCAAGATCGGGGAGTTCTACGAGAACCATGAGTTCCCCTACGAGATCGTCCGCGAGATGGGCCGGATGGGCCTGTTCGGTCTGCCCTTCCCCGAGGAGTACGGCGGGATGGGCGGCGACTATCTCGCGCTCGGAGTGGCTCTGGAGGAGCTGGCACGGGTGGACTCCTCCGTGGCGATCACCCTGGAGGCGGGCGTCTCACTGGGTGCGATGCCGGTCTTCCGGTTCGGTACCGAGGAGCAGAGGCGGGAGTGGCTGCCGCGGATGTGTTCCGGCGAGATCCTGGGCGCGTTCGGGCTGACCGAGCCCGAGTGCGGCTCGGACGCGGGCGGCACCCGCACCACGGCCCGGCTCGACGAGGCCACCGACGAGTGGGTGATCAACGGCACGAAGTGCTTCATCACCAACTCCGGCACGGACATCACCGGTCTGGTCACGGTCACGGCGGTCACGAGCCGTAAGGCGGACGGCAGTCCGGAGATCTCCTCGATCATCGTGCCGTCCGGCACGCCCGGCTTCACGGTGGCCGCCCCGTACTCCAAGGTCGGCTGGAACGCCTCGGACACCCGCGAACTGTCCTTCGCCGACTGCCGTGTGCCGGCCGCGAACCTGCTCGGCGAGGAGGGCCGGGGATACGCACAGTTCCTGCGCATCCTCGACGAAGGCCGGATCGCGATCTCGGCTCTGGCCACGGGCCTCGCCCAGGGGTGTGTCGACGAGTCGGTGGCGTACGCGAAGACCCGTCAGGCCTTCGGAAAGCCGATCGGGGCGAACCAGGCGATCCAGTTCAAGCTGGCCGACATGGAGATGCGCGCCCACACGGCCCGTATCGCCTGGCGCGACGCGGCCTCCCGGCTGGTGCACGGCGAGCCGTTCAAGAAAGAGGCGGCACTCGCCAAGCTCTACTCCTCCGAGATCGCGGTGACCAACGCACGGGAGGCCACCCAGATCCACGGCGGGTACGGCTTCATGAACGAGTACCCGGTGGCCCGGATGTGGCGGGACTCCAAGATCCTCGAGATCGGCGAGGGAACCAGCGAGGTCCAGCGCATGCTGATCGCCCGTGAGTTGGGGCTCGCGGGCTGACGGTCGCCTCCACGGCGGCGGACCCGGCCGCCGCCCCGTACCGCCGCCTGCCGCGGTACGGGGCGGCGGCACGCGGCGGCGAAACAGGGGCACCACGGTCGCTGCGTCGCGAAGACGGCCGTGCGCTCGCTGCGCGAAAGCGGCGGCACGGACGAGACGCAGCCCGGACGAGACGCGGCACGAGCAATGCCCTACCAAGCCGCCCCCGACACTCACCCGGCACTCACCCGGTGAGCAGGCGCAGGACCGGGCAGGTCACTGCGCAGGCCACGGCACCTCGGGCGAGCGGTAGTAGTCGATGCCGAGCGCCGACCACCTCGGTCCCTGCGCCGCGAGACGGTTCCGGTAGGACTCCCAGTCGTGTGTGGACGCCGGGGACCAGCCGAGTTCCGCGATGCCCGGGAGCCGCGGAAAGGCCATGAACTCGATGTGGTCACTGGTCGAGATCGTCTCCGACCACAGCGGCGCCTCGACCCCCAGAATCGCCGACGGCGGCGCGCCCTCGAGGTAGCTGCCCGGGTCCCAGTCGTAGGACTGCCGGACCTCGACATAGCCCGCCCAGTCCAGCCCGAGCGGGGTGTCCTTGTTGTACTTCATATCGAGGTAGGCGCGGTTCGCGGGCGAGAGCACCAGCCGGGTCCCGGCCTTGGCCGCGTCCACGACCTCCTCCTCCGTGCCGGTCGTGCCCCAGTACTGGGCGACCGCGCCGTCGATCGGGTCGGCGCCCGCCAACTGGTGCCATCCGACCACCGTCTTGCCGTACTTCGCGACGGTGCGCTGCGCCCGGTCCATGAAGGCCGCATAGTCCTGGTGGCTGGTGGAATGGGCCTCGTCACCACCGATGTGCAGATACCGGCCGGGCGTCAGCGCGGCCAGCTCGCGCACCACGTCGTCCACGAAGTCGTAGGTGATCTCCTTGGGCACGCACAGCGAGCTGAAGCCGACGTCCGTACCGGTGTAGAGCGGCGGGGCGACGCCGTTGCAGTTCAGCTCGGCGTACGAGGCGAGGGCCGCGTTGGTGTGGCCGGGCATGTCGATCTCCGGAACGATCTCGACATGGCGGTCGGTCGCGAAGCGCAGGATGTCGCGGTAGTCGCTCTTGGTGTAGTGGCCGCCGGGGCCGCCGCCGACCTGAGTGCTGCCGCCGTAGGCCGCCAGCCGCGGCCAGGAGTCGATGGCGATCCGCCACCCCTGGTCGTCGGACAGGTGCAGATGCAGCTTGTTGATCTTGTAGAGCGCCATCTGGTCGATATAGCGCTTCACCTGCTCGACGGTGAAGAAGTGCCGCGAGACATCGAGCATCGCGCCGCGGTAGGCGTAGCGCGGGGCGTCCGTGATCGTGCCACCCGCGACCGTCCACGGCCCCCGCTGCGGGCCGCCCCTCTCGACCGACGCGGGCAGCAGCTGCCGCAGCGTCTGGATGCCGTGGAACAGGCCCGCCGCCGTACGCGCGCTGATGGTGACGCCACCGCGGCCGGAGTCGAGGCGGTAGCCCTCGTCGCCCAGCCCGCGCCCCCCGGCGCCGAGCCTCAGCACGATGTTGTCACTCCCGCCGCGCGTGGTGACCGGCAGGTCGTAGCCGGTGGACGGGCGCAGCACGTCTGCCAGGTACTCCCCCGCCTTCCGTACCTCCCGCGACTGACCGGGCACCCGGATCCGGGTCTTCTCGCTGATCGTGTACGGAGCGCCGCCGGGCCGTACGGAGGCGGGGGCGGGTACGACCTGGTCGAGGGGTGTCACGCGCGGGGCCTCCCGGGTGGGCGCGGCCGCGACGGCCCCGGTGGCCGTCGCCCCCGCCGCCACGACGAGGAGCAGGGAGCACAGCAGCTTGGGCAGTCGTCTCACGAGCGGTCCCTTCGACGGGGCTTCGTCCCAGCGGATGGCGCGACCGAACGGTCACCATGGGTACCGCGCGTCACACCGAGGGTCAAGGTGTAGACCACTGCCGTGTGCGCGGAACGGGGAAGCCACATCGCGTCGGAATCCTCACCACGGAGCGGTTCGCTACCGTCGAAGGAGCCATTCCGCAGCCCTGCCGACCCGAATGGGCGAGGTTCTGCCCGACATCGGGCAGAAATCTTGCAAAAGCAGGAGCCGCCCATCAGTATCGACGGATGCTCGATCGCCCCGCGTCACATGACGACCTTGTCGACCACTTGGTCCGCAGCACGCCGCTTCAGCGCGGCGAGGCCGCCCGTGTGGTGCTGGACGTGCTGGCGTACTTCGACGAGACGACCGAGGAGTTCGTTCGCCGCCGCCACCGCGAACTGCAGTCCGGGGGGCTGAGCAACCCGGACATCTTCCTGCGGATCACGCACGAGCTGCCCCGCCGCGCGGTGGCGCCGCCCGAGCTCTCGTTGCGGCAGCTGCGCCGCATCGTCTACGGCTGACCGAAGCTGCCGGGGCAGCTGAACACCTTGTACGACCCGGAGGCTGAATGAGCCCCGGAACAGATCAACACGGGAGGGACCCCTTCATATGTGCGGGATCGTTGGATACATCGGCAAGCGCGATGTGGCTCCGCTGCTGCTGGAAGGACTCCAGCGCCTGGAGTACCGGGGTTACGACTCCGCGGGCCTGGCTGTCAGCGGCAAGAGCGGGGCGCTGAAGACCGTCAAGGCCAAGGGCCGGGTCCGCGAGCTGGAGGCCAAGCTCCCCAAGCGCTTCACCGGCACCACGGGCATCGCCCACACCCGATGGGCCACCCACGGCGCGCCGAACGACGAGAACGCGCACCCCCATCTGGACGCCGACGGCCAGGTCGCGATCGTCCACAACGGCATCATCGACAACGCCGGCGAGCTGCGCGCCAAGCTCACCGCCGACGGTGTGGAGTTCGCCTCCGAGACCGACTCCGAGGTCCTCGCCCACCTCATCGGCCGCTCGCAGGCCGAGACCCTGGAGGAGAAGGTCCGCCAGGCACTGCGCCTGGTCGACGGCACGTACGGCATCGCGGTGCTGCACGCCGACTTCCCGGACCGGATCGTCGTGGCCCGCAACGGCTCCCCCGTGGTGCTGGGCATCGGCGAGCACGAGATGTTCGTCTCCTCCGATGTGGCCGCCCTGGTCAGCCACACCCGCCAGGTCGTCACCCTGGACGACGGCGAGATGGCCACCCTCAAGGCCGACGACTACCGCACGTACACCACCGAGGGCAGCCGCACCTCCGCCTCGCCGACCACCGTGGAGTGGGAAGCCGAGTCCTACGACATGGGCGGCCACGACACGTACATGCACAAGGAGATCTCCGAGCAGGCCGACGCCGTCGACCGCGTACTGCGCGGCCGGATCGACGACCGCTTCTCCACCGTGCACCTGGGCGGGCTGAACCTCGACGCCCGTGAGGCGCGCGGGGTGCGCCGGGTGAAGATCCTCGGCTGCGGCTCGGCCTACCACGCGGGCCAGATCGGCGCCCAGATGATCGAGGAGCTGGCTCGTATCCCCGCCGACGCGGAGCCGGCGAGCGAGTTCCGGTACCGCAACGCGGTGGTGGATCCGGACACCCTCTACATCGCGGTCAGCCAGTCCGGGGAGACGTACGACACACTGGCCGCCGTTCAAGAGTTGAAGCGTAAGGGCGCGCGCGTCCTGGGCGTGGTCAACGTCGTCGGCAGCGCCATCGCGCGCGAGACGGACGGCGGCGTGTACGTCCACGCGGGCCCGGAGGTCTGCGTCGTCTCGACCAAGTGCTTCACGAACACAGCCGTCGCCTTCGCACTGCTGGCCCTGCACCTCGGCCGGATCCGCGATCTCTCCGTCGCCGACGGCAAGCGGATCATCGCCGGCCTGCGCAAGCTCCCCGAGCAGATCGCCGAGATCCTGGGCGACGAGGAGCAGATCGCGAAGCTCGCCGCGGAGTACGCGAACGCCAAGAGCATGATGTTCGTCGGCCGCGTCCGGGGCTACCCGGTCGCCCGCGAGGCCTCCTTGAAGCTCAAGGAGGTCAGCTATGTGCACGCCGAGGCGTACCCGGCCTCGGAGTTGAAGCACGGGCCGCTCGCGCTGATCGAGCCGGACGTGCCGACCGTCGCGATCGTGCCGGACGACGAACTGCTGGAGAAGAACCGCGCGACGCTGGAGGAGATCAAGGCCCGCAGCGGCCGGATCCTTGCCGTGGCGCACCAGGAGCAGGAGAAGGCCGATCACACGATCGTGGTGCCCCGCAACGAGGTGGAGCTGGACCCGATCCTGATGGGCATCCCGCTGCAACTCCTCGCCTACCACTCGGCGCTGGCGCTGGGCCGGGACATCGACAAGCCGCGGAACCTCGCGAAGTCGGTCACCGTCGAGTGACCCGGCCGGGGAACCCGCAGTGACGTGATCTCCACTGAGCAGGCCCCCCACGACGACAACCACGGCCGTGAGAACGGCTGAAGCGGCTGAGCCTCCCCGGACCGGCGTCCGGGGAGGCTCAGCCGTGCAGCCCGGCCACCCGGCCCGCGCCGAGGAGGCGTTGCCCTACGGGCCACGGGCCAAGAGGGGCTACGGGGCTACGGGGGGGCTACGGGGCTACGGGGCTACGGGGCTACGGGGCTACGGGGCTACGGGGCTACGGGGCTACGGGGCTACGGAATCACGACGACGGGGCGCTGCGCGCGCCGCGCGAGCCGCCCCGCAACCGAGCCGAAGAGCCGACCGACCAAGCCATGCGTGGACCCGACCACGATGGCGTCGGCCGAGTACTCCCGGCCGACCTCCTCCAGCTCGTGACAGATGTCCCCGCCCCGCTCGACGAGGATCCAGGGGACCTCACAGAGGTAGTCCGCACAGGCGAGTTCGAGGCCGAGTACCTCGGTGCGGTGGTCCGGCACATCCACGAAGACCGGCGGCTCGCAGCCCGCCCACACGGTCGTCGGCAGCCGGTTGGCCACATGAACGATGATCAGGCCGGACCCCGAGCGCAGCGCCATACCGATGGCGTAGGCGAGGGCTCGCTCACTGGACGTCGAGCCGTCGAAGCCGACGACCACTCCGTGCAGAAATGCCGGATCGCAAGGGTGGCGCGACTGCTCCGCCGCTTCGAGGTTCGCTGTGGGATCTGCGACCTGCTTGCGGTCTGCGGGTTCGGGGAATTCGTGACCGGCCATCGGTGTCTCGGCGAAGGAAGTCCTCTTGGGAGGGAACTACGGTTGGCGGAGCGGGTCGGAACTGATGTTGCACTACCCGGGCGGCGAGCCCCGGACGCCCCGGGGTGTCCGGGAATCATCTTCCCAAGCGCTTACCCACAAGGGTACGGCGACACTCCCCGCCTGCCCAGGGCCTGCCCCGCGGAGCGGAGCGGACCACCATGGCAGCCGTCGGTGCGGTTCCACGGGAGCATGCCGGAGCCGGGCGCGTAGCGCAATGCCCCGGTGCGTCCGCCCGACCCTCCCGCCTTGTGACGGGCCGATTACCCGGCGTGTCTGCACCGCCGGCAACCACGGAACTCACCAACACCGGGGGCCGGGTTCACGGACACCGCAGCGCCCTGAGAAGCTCTGAGGGATACTACTCGGCAGTACAGGGCCGGGGCGCGGGGCAAAGACGACCACGCCGGGGAGCGCGCGCCGGGAGATGGGGAGACCTACCCATCGAGCGGCGAAGGTTTTCGGCCAACTTCGCGCCGCAATGCATCACTTGCAGGACAGGGCCCTCAACCCCCTGTCCACCTGGGCTGAAAGGAGCGTCGGGGGCGCGTGCACCCTACGGGCATGGGGCAAGGGCGAGAGGCGTACTTCCCAGCGGAGCCGTCGAGTGCGACGCTTCGTGATCGAATGCTTCACGCCAAGTTGTCATGTCGACATAGCGGTGGGTGGTGAACTTGTCACGCCGACCTCGTACGACACAGTAGATTCGATCTTGGCCATTCACGGCGGGGGACTTGTGCAGGACCGAGGGGAAACGTGCAGGACCGAGAGGACGCGACCACCGAGGGGGGCTTAGAGCCATGAGCCAGGACTCCACGACCGTACCGGAGGCCGCGCGGAAGCTGTCCGGACGCCGCCGCCGGGAGATCGTCGCAGTGCTGCTCTTCAGCGGCGGGCCCATCTTCGAGAGCTCCATCCCGCTTTCCGTGTTCGGCATCGACCGCCAGGACGCCGGGGTGCCGCGCTACCGGCTGCTGGTGTGCGCCGGGGAGGACGCGCCGCTGCGCACCACCGGGGGACTCGAACTGACCGCGCCGTACGGCCTGGAGGCGCTGGCCCGAGCCGGCACCGTGGTCGTACCGGCATGGCGTTCGATCACTTCGCCACCACCGGCGGAGGCCCTGGAAGCGCTGCGCCGGGCCCACGAAGAGGGGGCACGGATCGTCGGGCTGTGCACCGGGGCCTTCGTGCTGGCCGCGGCCGGACTGCTGGACAGCCGGCCCGCCACCACGCACTGGATGTACGCGCCGACGCTTGCGAAGCGCTATCCGTCCGTCCATGTGGACCCACGCGAGCTGTATGTGGACGACGGCGACGTGCTGACCTCAGCGGGGACAGCCGCCGGCATCGACCTGTGCCTGCACATCGTGCGCACCGACCACGGCGCCGAGGCAGCGGGCGCGCTCGCCCGCCGGCTCGTCGTACCGGCGCGCCGCAGCGGCGGTCAGGAGCGCTACCTCGACAGGTCTTTACCCGAGGAGATCGGCGCGGACCCGCTCGCCGAGGTCGTCGCGTGGGCGCTCGAGCATCTGCACGAGCAGTTCGACGTGGAGACCCTGGCAGCCCGCGCCTATATGAGTCGCCGCACCTTCGACCGGAGATTCCGTTCTCTCACTGGGAGCGCTCCCCTGCAGTGGCTGATCACTCAGCGAGTGCTCCAGGCGCAGCGTCTCCTGGAGACCTCGGACTATTCGGTGGACGAGGTCGCGGGCCGGTGCGGCTTCCGGTCGCCGGTCGCCCTGCGCGGTCACTTCCGGAGGCAGCTGGGGTCCTCCCCCGCGGCTTACCGGGCGGCGTACCGCGCGCGCAGGCCGCAGAACGGCGCCGCGGAGCGTTCGGAGCGGCTGGAGATCATCGAGCAGCGGCAGGCCGAGCCGGCGGGCATCGTGGCGATACGCAGATCCGCCGCGGCGGGCGGTCCGGGCGGTCCTGCCGGGCACGAACAGGGCAAGCCGGAGTCCGATGCCTATGTCCCACGGCTGTCCGAGCAGGGCGGCGGCCGGATTCCGGGGCGTCCGTCCGTGCCCGGTCAGCGGGACCGGCCCGTAGGGTGAGACATATGAACGATCGCATGGTGTGGATCGACTGCGAGATGACCGGCCTCTCGCTGTCGAACGACGCGCTCATCGAGGTGGCAGCGCTGGTCACGGACTCGGAGCTGAACGTACTCGGCGACGGGGTGGACATCGTGATCCGCCCGCCGGCCGAGGCGCTCACCACCATGCCCGAGGTGGTGCGGCAGATGCATACGGACTCCGGGCTGCTCGCCGAGCTGGACGGTGGCACGACGCTGGCGGCGGCCGAGGCCCAGGTGCTGGAGTACGTGCGCGCGCATGTGCCGGATCGCGGCAAGGCACCGCTGTGCGGGAACTCCGTCGGCACCGACCGCGGCTTCCTGCTGCGCGACATGCCGACGCTGGAGAGCCATATGCACTATCGGATCGTCGACGTGTCGTCCGTGAAGGAGCTGGCCCGGCGGTGGTACCCGCGGGCGTACTTCAACAGTCCGGAGAAGAACGGCAACCACCGGGCGCTCGCGGACATCCGGGAGAGTATCGCCGAAATGCGCTACTACCGGGAGGCGATCTTCGTGCCGCAGCCCGGTCCGGACTCGGACACGGCGAAGGCGATCGCGGCGAAGCACGTGCTTACGGCGCAGTAGAGGCTCGCTCCCGGTCGGCTCAAAGCCGGGAGCGAGCATCCCTCCCGACCCTGTACACTTTTTCTCGGCCGGTGCGGAAAGCACCGGTCATGGTGGGTATAGCTCAGATGGTAGAGCACCTGGTTGTGGTCCAGGATGTCGCGGGTTCGAGTCCCGTTACTCACCCTTAAATGATCAAGGCCGGACCTGCGAGAACAGGTCCGGCCTTTGTCGTCCCGGAAGCCACGTGGATCCCCCTGGGGCCCGGCCCTCGCTCGGGCCGGCCGCCCTGTCACCCTCCACGGCGTACACCCAGGACCGCCCCTCGAGGGCGGCAGGCGCACAGGCACGGGCCGAGTCCAGGGCACCGGATTCGTCAAGGCCCATCGACACGTCACGCCCCCCAGAAAGCACCGCCGTAATACGACACCCGATCGAGGGGTCAACTGCTGCCACCGGGACGGATGGTCTCAACACCATGGTGGAGATCCCCGGTTACCGGAACCGGGCAGACATGGAACTGCAAGGGCAACTGCGCCGCAGTGCGGGGGCGGGCACGGCAGTGGGGGCCGGTCCGGGCGCCCACGGCGTGCAGTCGGCCTGAGACAGAGGAGTCCTGATGCCGGTTCTTGTGTGTTCGCTCATCCGGGATGAGCCTCAGGTGATACCTGCCGATGGCGGGTATCACTGCGTGCGGTTCCCCTTCGGCTCGGCGGAGTCCTACGACGAGCACAGCATGCACCAGGTGCGGCAGCCCGACGGCTACGAGGTCGCCGACTGGCGCGCCGACGACCGGTCGGGGCTGATCTGGCCCGCGGCGGGTGGCTGGGGCGATCTGACGGCCAACATCCACTGGGAAGAGGGCGGGTACACGGAGCTGCGTGACCGGTTCGTACGCGACCCGCTCGGCCTGGCCGGCAGTGCTGACTCCACGGGCACCGATCACCGGCCCCGCTCGCCCGGGATCCAGTGCTTCACCAAGCATCACGCGATCTTCGTGCACACGGGTACGCCGCTGGCGCTGCTGGTCTCACACAACGACAGCGCCCCCAGAAAGATCATTCACGCCCAGTTCAAGCTGGCCGTCCACAACTGATCCGCCCGCGCCGAAACCCCGCTCCGAAACCCCGCGCCGAAAGCCCGCGCCGACCGGCCGGGGTCCCTCGCCCGAGGGGAAGCGCGGCTCCTTTCAGGACGACGCGCGGACGACCAGCTCGGTGGGCAGGACCAGTTGCGGGCGCGCGCGGCTGCGCTCCGCAATCTCCTCCAGCAGCACCCGGGCCATCGCCCGGCCCATCTCCTCGATCGGCTGCCGGACGCTGGTCAGCGGCGGGTCCATATGGCGGGCGACAGGTGAGTCGTCGAAGCCGACGAGGGCGACGTCCCCGGGGACCCGGCGGCCGGACTCGCGCAGGACCTGGCGGGCGCCCGCCGCCATGACATCGGAGGCGGCGAAGACGGCGTCCGGGTCGGCGCCCCGGTCCAGCAGCTCACGCATCGCGCGGCGGCCGCCCTCCTCGGTGAAGTCCGCGCCCGCGACCAAGTCCTCGTCGGCCGGGATGCCGGCGTCGGTCAAGGCCTGGCGGTAGCCGTCGAGCCGGCACTGCGCCACGTACATGTCGAGCGGGCCGGTGATCGTCGCGATCCGGCGGCGGCCGCGCTCGATGAGGTGCTCCACGGCCGTGCGTGCACCCCCGACATTGTCGGAGTCGACGTACGGCACGGACTCGCGGGCGGAGCGGCGGCCGCTGAGCACCGCGGGCATCTCGATCTGCTCCAGCAGGTCGGGCAGTGGATCGTCGGTATGCACGGAGACCAGCAGCACGCCGTCGACGCGGTGCGCGCTGAGATACTGGGCGAGGCGCTGGCGCTCCTTGGGTGTACGTATGAGGGTGAGCAGCAACTGCAGGTCGGTGTCGGCGAGTTCGGCGCCGACACCACGGATGATGTCGGAGAAGTACGGTTCCGCGAAGAGTCGCGTCTCGGGTTCGGGGATGACAAGAGCCACGGCGTCGGCGCGGTTGCCCGCGAGCGCCCGGGCCGCCCGGTTCGGTACGTAGCCCAGCTCGGCGACGGCCCGCTCGACGGCTGCGCGGGTCCGGTCGCTGACCCGGGGCGAGCCGTTGATCACCCGGGAGACGGTACCCCGGCCGACACCGGCTCGGGCGGCGACCTCCTCCAGGGTGGGCCTGCCACCTCTCCGTCCGATCCCCGCCATGTCCGCCTCCAGCCATAAGCCATACATCGGGCACCGCCGTGCCATTCAACATCACTTCGGGCTCGGTAAGTTGCCCGTGTCCGCAGCCTTGACACCCCACCGGGGAGCCGCAACTCTTCAACACATCACGCCTGGGAGCGCTCCCAAGGTATCGGACTCATACATATCCCGTACGTTCCCCGCCCGAGCCGCAGCACCACACTCCTCATCTCACGATCCCCCATGGCCGAGCGGTACGTCAGTGCGCTAGGAGGACGAAATGCGCTCAAGGTTCCGGATGTCCCGCCGGGTGGTGGTCCTCACTGCCGTCGCCGCGCTGAGCACCGGTCTGCTCGCCGGCTGCGCCGAGGACAGTGACGAACCGGGTTCGGCGAGCCCGGGCGGCGGGGACGGCAAGGGGAGGACGACCGTCACCGTAGGCGTCTTCGGAGTCTTCGGCTACAAACAGGCCGGGCTCTACGACGCGTACGAGAAGCTCAACCCCGGCGTCACGGTCAAGGAGACCTCGATCGAGCGGGTGGACCAGTACTACCCCAACCTGCTCACCCATCTCGGCACCGGCAGCGGGCTGCAGGACATTCAGGCCGTCGAGGTCGGGAACATCACCGAGGTCGCGGCCAAGCACTCCGACAAGTTCGTCGACCTGGGCGAGACGACGGGCGTGGACAAGGAGAGCTTCGTCCCCTGGAAGTGGGCGCAGGCCACGGCGGAGAACGGGAAGACCGTGGGCCTGGGGACCGACATCGGGCCGATGGCGATCTGCTACCGCAAGGACCTGTTCCGACAGGCCGGGCTGCCGACCGACCGCAAGGAGGTCGGCAAGCTCTGGGCGGGCGACTGGCGGAAGTACATCGACACCGGCAGGGACTACATGGCGAAGGCGCCGAAGGGCACGGTCTTCCTCGACTCGGCGGGCGGTGTCTACAACGCGGCCGTCTCGGGCAACGTGGAGCGCTACTACGACAAGAGCGGCAAGATCATCTACAAGGACAGCCCGGCGGTGAAGGAAGCCTGGGGCCTGGCGATGGACGCCATCGACGGGAAGATGACCGCCAAGCTCAAGCAGTTCGACAAGACCTGGGACCAGGCGTACGCCAACGGCCGCTTCGCCACCGTCTCCTGCCCGCCGTGGATGCTCGGCTACATCAAGGAGAAGGCCGGGGAGAAGGCGGCGGACCGCTGGGACGTCGCCCCGGCGCCCAAGCCCGCCAACTGGGGCGGTTCCTTCCTCGCCGTGCCGGAGGCCGCGAAGAACAAGGACGAGGCCGTCAAGCTCGCCGCCTGGCTGACCGCACCCGAGCAACAGGCCAAGCTCTTCGAGAAGCAGGCCAGCTTCCCCAGTTCCCGGGCGGCGTACGAGCTACCCGAAGTCGCCGGCGCGCGGCACGAGTACTTCGACCATGCGCCGATCGGCAAGATCTTCGCGGACGCGGCGCGAGGCATCCCGACGCTGGTGGTCGGTGAGAAGGACCTGACCATCCAGACAGCCATCACCGATGTGGGTGTGCTCCAGGTCGAGCAGCAGGGCAGGACCCCGGGTCAGGGCTGGGCCGCGGCGGTGAAGAACATCGACAACGCACTGGACCAGTGACCGGATGGCTGTCGAGTCCCGTACGGCCGCGCCCCCCGCAGGGCAGGGGGGCGCGGCCCTCCGCGCACAGCGCCGCGCGCTGCGGCGCAGCCGCCGCTACCGCCGCGACGTGCGCTGGAGCCCGTATGCCTTCGTCGCGCCCTTCTTCGTCTTCTTCACCGTCTTCGGGCTCTTCCCTCTCCTCTATACGGGCTGGTCGTCGCTGCACCGGGTGTCCCTGCACGACCCCACGGCCATGGAGTGGGCGGGGCTGCACAACTACACCCGGCTGCTGGAGGACGAGTTCTTCTGGAACGCGCTGCGCAACACCTTCACCATCGGCGTGATCTCGACCGTCCCCCAGCTGCTGATGGCGCTCGGGATCGCCCACCTCCTCAACTACCGGTTGCGCGGCTCGAACTTCTTCCGCGTCGCGATGCTCGCCCCGTACGCCACATCGGTGGCGGCCGCAACGCTCGTGTTCGTGCTCCTCTTCGGGCGCGACTACGGGATGGTCAACTGGGCGCTGGGTCTGGTCGGCCTCGACGGCATCGACTGGCAGAACGGCGAGTGGAGTTCGCAGCTGGCGGTCTCCTCGATCGTGATCTGGCGGTGGACGGGCTACAACGCGCTGATCTATCTGGCGGCGATGCAGGCCGTTCCGCGCGATCTGTACGAGTCGGCGGCTCTGGACGGGGCATCGCGTTGGCAGCAGTTCATCCATGTGACGATCCCCTCGCTGCGGCCGACGATCCTCTTCACCGTCGTCGTCTCGACGATCGGGGCCACCCAGCTCTTCGGTGAACCGCTGCTGTTCGGCGGCGCCGGGGGCGAGAAGGGCGGCGCCTCGCACCAGTTCCAGACCCTGGGCCTCTATATGTACGAGCAGGGCTGGTTCAACTTCCATCTCGGCCGGGCCTCCGCCATCGCCTGGACGATGTTCCTGATCCTGCTGCTGATCGCCGCGGTCCATTGGCTGATCGTGCGTCGGCTGCGGAAGAGCCAGTGAGGGGGTGCCATGACGGCCGCACACATCGGCTGGCCCGGCAGGGCGGGTAGGGCGCGCAGGGAGGGCAGAACAGGCAGGGCGGGTCAGGCCGGTCGGCAGCTGCACGGCGGCAGGATCACCTACGCCGTACTGGCCGTCTTCACCGCCGGCTCGCTCTTCCCCCTGCTGTGGACGGCGATCGCCGCATCCCGCACCAATACCCGGCTCGCCCAGACGCCC
This sequence comes from Streptomyces sp. NPDC004647, assembly GCF_040609575.1. NCBI lineage: Bacteria > Bacillati > Actinomycetota > Actinomycetes > Kitasatosporales > Streptomycetaceae > Streptomyces > Streptomyces sp. NPDC004647. Next base: position 76,103 of record NZ_JBEXKU010000014.1, read on the forward strand.
CCGCCCTTCTGGTTCGGCGGGAATCTGTTCCGGAACATGGAGACCGCCTGGACGGACGCCAACATGGGTCTGGCGCTGCTCAACACGACCGTGGTGGCCGTGACCGTCACGGCGGGCACCGTGCTGTTCTCGACCCTCGCCGGTTTCGCCTTCGCCAAGCTGCGCTTCCGTCTCAAGAACGTGCTGCTCATACTGACCATCGCCACGATGATGGTGCCGCCCCAGCTGAGCGTGGTGCCGCTGTTCATGACGGTCGCCGAACTGGAGTGGACGAACCAGCTCCAGGCCGTGATCCTGCCGACCCTGGTCAGCGCCTTCGGGGTGTTCTTCATGCGGCAGTATCTGACCGAGGCGCTGCCGACCGAGCTGATCGAGGCTGCGCGGGTGGACGGCGCGAGCAGTCTGCGGATCGTCCTGCATGTGGTCTTCCCGGCTGCCCGGCCCGCCATGGCCGTGCTCGCGATGCTCACCTTCGTCCAGGCATGGAACGACTTCTTCTGGCCAATCATCGCGCTGACCCAGGACAATCCGACGGTGCAGGTCGCGCTGACGGGCCTGGGCCGCGGCTACATTCCGGACCAGTCGGTCATCATGGCCGGCGCGCTGCTCGGCACCCTGCCGCTGCTGCTCGCCTTCACCCTCTTCGGCAAGCAGATCGTCGGCGGCACCATGCAGGGCGCGATCAAGGGCTGACCGGCTGCCCTCCGTACGGCCCGTACGTACGGCCCCTACGCACGCCCCTTCCGTGCGGCTTCCCGCGGACATCCCCCCTCGCCTCCTCTCCGTCGGTGACCACCCACCGATTCACCGCTCACAGCCTCACAGCCTCACCAGCACCGACCCACTCACCATGGGAGCGTTCCATGACGTATCGCTTTCCGCCCGGATTCCTCTGGGGCGCCGCCACCGCCGCGTATCAGGTCGAGGGCGCCGCCCGGGAGGACGGCCGCACGCCCTCCATCTGGGACACCTTCAGCCATACGCCCGGCAAGGTGTACGGCGGCGACACCGGTGACGTCGCCGTCGACCACTACCACCGCTTCCGTGACGATGTCCGGCTCATGGCCGAGCTGGGGCTCGGCGCCTATCGCTTCTCCGTCTCCTGGCCGCGCGTGCAGCCCACCGGCCGGGGCCCCGCCGTCCAGCGCGGCCTCGACTTCTACCGCTCACTCGTCGACGAGCTGCTGACGTACGGCATCCAGCCGCTGCTGACCCTCTACCACTGGGATCTGCCGCAGGAGCTGGAGGCCGCGGGCGGCTGGCCCGAGCGCGACACGGCGCACCGCTTCGCCGAGTACGCGCGGCTCGTCGCCGACGCCCTCGGTGACCGTGTCGAGCTGTGGACGACCCTCAACGAGCCCTGGTGCAGTGCCTTTCTCGGCTACGGATCGGGAGTGCACGCGCCGGGCCGTACGGACCCGGTCGCGGCCCTGCGCGCCGCGCACCACCTCAACCTCGCCCACGGCCTCGGAGCCCAGGCCCTGCGGTCCGCGCTGCCGTCCCGCGCCCGGATCTCGGTCAGCCTCAACCCCGGAGCCGTACGAGCCCTGACGCCGTCGCCCGGAATGCCCCCGGCCGCCACTGACGCCGACGCTCAGCGGCAGATCGACGCCCTGGCGACGCGTATCTTCAGCGACCCCATGCTCCACGGCCGGTACCCCGCCGACCTCTTCGCCGACACCGCGCGGCTCACCGACTGGTCGTACGTGCACGACACCGATCCGGCCGTCATCAAGCACCCCCTGGACGCGCTGGGCATCAACTACTACACGCCCTCAGTGGTATCAGCCGCCACTGACAACCGGCCTCCGCGCAAGGACGGCCACGGCGCGGGCAAACACTCCCCGTGGCCCGGCGCCGAGCGCATCGCGTTCCACCAGCCGCCCGGTGAACTCACCGCCATGGACTGGTCCGTCGACCCGACCGGCCTCTACGACCTGCTGATGCGCTTCACCCGCGAGGCCCCCGGCCTGCCTCTGATGATCACCGAGAACGGGGCGGCGTACGAGGACAAGCCGGACGCCGACGGCGCCGTCCACGACCCGGAACGGATCGCCTATCTGCAGGCGCATCTGGCGGCCACGCACCGCGCGATCACCGACGGCGCGGATGTCCGCGGCTACTTCCTCTGGTCCCTGCTGGACAACTTCGAATGGGCCTACGGCTACGGCAAACGGTTCGGGGCGATCCATGTCGACTACGCGAACCAGACCCGTACCCCCAAATCCAGCGCCCGCTGGTACGCGGAGGTGGCCCGGACCGGTGAATTGCCCGCCGCATAACGGCACAGGGGCGCGCCCCGGCCGGGTGGGGGGGAGCCGGGCCGGGGCGCGCGTGTGGGGGGTGCCGTGGGGGTGCGGGGTTCAGCCGCTGTACGTACCCGGGGGGTTCAGCCGCTGTGCGTACAGCGGGTCTCAGCCGCCATACAAACGGGTCTCAGCCGCCGTACGTGCCGAAGGCCTTGGTGAAGGCCAGCTCGTCCTGGACGATCGAGCTGCAGGTCGCGTCGGCGCTGTCCTTCGCGCCGCCCGGGCACTGCTTGTCACGGGTCGAGGACCACATCGACAGCCACCCCAGGTCCTTGGACTCGGCGAACTTCACCAGCTGTGTGGCGTCCTCGACCTTGAAGATCTCGGTGACGACGTCATTGACGCCGATCATCGGAGTGACGGCGACGGCCTTCCAGGCGGCCTGGTCCGACAGTCCGAGGACGCTCTTGATCTGCCCCTGCGTGGCGGTCGCCGCCTCGATCGCGTACTGGCCCATGTCGCCGCTGAACGCCGGTCCGTAGTCCATCGCCATGATGTTCACGGCGGAGATCTTCACACCGTTCTTCTTGGCGTCGGCGAGCAGGTCGACGCCCGGCTGGGTGAGGCCCGAGGGCAACACCGGCAGGGTGAAGGACACATCGAGATCGGGGTTCTTCTTCTGCAGCTCGGCGATGGCCTGCGCGCGGCGGGTGTTGGCCGTGGCATCCGGCAGCGCGGCACCCTCGATGTCGAAGTCGGCCTTGGTCAGCTTGTACTCGTCGACGACCTTGCCGTACGCCGCCGCCAGCTCGGAGGCCGAGGAGCAGGCGACGCCCAGCTCGGATCCCGCCGCGCCGCCGAAGGACACGCGCACATCGCCGCCCGCCTTGCGGAGGTCACCGATCTGCGCGGCCACCGGGTCGCTGCCCAGGTCGGTCACGCCGCCCCACTTCGGAGTGCAGCCGCCGCCCGAGGTGATGAACGCGAGGTTGAACTCCTTCACCCCGGTCTTCTTCGCCGTGCCCAGCATGTCGTAGGCCGGGAAGAGCGAGGTGTCGATGTACGGGGCGAAGCCCGCACCCGCCGCGGAACCGGAGCCCGCGCCCGCACCCGAGGTCTTGGACGGCGAGGGGGAGGCCGTGGCGGGGCGCGACGGCTCCGCGGTCGGCGTCTTCGTCGGGGAGGGGGTGACGCTCGGCTCGGCGGTCCGGGTCGGGCGGCCGCTCGGCACCGGCGGCTTGGCGCCGTCGTCGACCGAACACTTCACCTCGTTGATCAGACAGGCCCGCGGGGCGGCCGCCTTCGCGTCCGACGTGGCGACGAAACCGACCGTCACGGACTTGCCGGGGGCGATCTCATCACTCCAGCTCGCGGGCTTCACGGTGATGTGCTGCCCCTTGGCGGTGTGCGAGGCGTTCCACATCGAGCTCAGCTTCGTACCAGCCGGCAGATCGAACTCGAGCTTCCAGCGGGACAGCGCCTTGTCCGTCTCGTTGCTGATGACGTACTGCCCGGTGTAGCCGCCGCCCCAGTCACTCGTCCTGGTGTACGCCGCGCCGACAGAGGCGGCCTGTGCCGTCCCGGCCAGCACGACCGCGCCGCCGCCCACGGCGGCCGCGGTCAGCACCGCGCCGATCACCTTGGTCCTGCGGCCCATGCTGCGCCGATGAGTCCTGCTCATTCGCGTGCCTGCCTCTGCTGTACGGGGGGTGGGTGAGGAGCACGCTAGCGAGCCCGAACCGGACAAAAGCCAAGATCGACCCGGCCCCGGACGTTCTTATGGCGCCCTTAAGGGCGCGATCGGCGGCGATTAATCGTTCAAGGCATTCCGCCAGTTGTCCGAGGAGTCGTTCGAGCGAATTCCGGACCTCGACAGGCTCAGCCGGCAACCTTGCCGCGCCTGCGCCGGACGACCCGGTGCCCGCGGCGCCCCTGGGACGGCCCCCGCCCGTCCAGCGCGAGCCAGACCCGGACCTCCGTACCGCCGAGCACCGAATGCCCGATCCGCACGTCCCCGCCGGTGGACTCCGCGACGCGGCGGACAATGTCCAGGCCGAGCCCGGTCGAGCCGACTTTGCCGTCGCCCTGCCCGCGGCGCAGCGCCGCGTCCGGGTCGGCGATGCCGGGACCCGCGTCCGAGACCAGCACGATCACGGCATCGTCGCCGTTGTGCACATCCACCGCGAAGGCGGTGCCCTCGGGCGTGTGCCGGAAGACGTTGCCGAGCATCGCGTCGAGGGCGGCGGCGAGCTCGGGACGCGCGACCGGGATACGTACAGGCCGGTCCACACCCGCGAGCCGTACCTTCCGGCCCTCGTCCTCGGCGAGCGCCGACCAGAAGTCCATCCGTTCCCGGATCACCTCGGAGGCGTCGCAGCCGGCGGCCGCGCTCAGCGGGCTCTGGGTCTGCGGCTTCTGCTCGCGCGCGGTGCGGATGATCTGGTCGACCTCGCCCTCCAGCTGGGCGACGGCCGCCCGGGTCTGGTCGGCGGCCGGACCGTCGCCGAGGGAGGCGGCGTTGAGCCGCAGTACGGTCAGCGGGGTGCGCAGCCGGTGGGAGAGGTCGGCGGCCAGCTCCCGCTCGTTGGCGAGCAGTTGCACCACCTGGTCGGCCATCGAGTTGAAGGCGACCGCGGCCGCCCGCAGCTCGGCGGGCCCCTCCTCGGGCACGCGCGTGCCGAGCTTGCCCTCACCCAGATCCTGGGCGGCCCCCGCCAACTCCTCGGCAGGACGGACCATACGGGTGCCGAGCCGGTCGGCGATCGCGACCGAGCCGATGATCAGCGCGAGGCCGACCACGGAGAGCACCAGCCAGGCGGTGTTGACGCCGTTGGTGACATCGCGGTCCGGTACGAACACCTCGACGATGGCGACCTCACCGGAGCCGACGGCGGTCGGCTGGAGCAGTGCGAAACCACCGGGCACGGACGAGATGGACGCGCGGCCGAGCCGGGTCGAGGTGGCCAGGTCGTCCTCGGTGGCCCGCTGTTCGCCGACCTCCACCGCGCCGCCGACGGCATCCGACGTGTCCGCCGGCCGCTCGTCGGCGGCCGGTACGTGCACGGCCATCCGGCCCTCCGCACCGGCCTGGGTACTGGCCACCGCACGCAGCAGCTGTGCCCGGTCTGTGGTGATGGCGAGGGCCGGGCCGATGGTGGCGGCCTGCCGCTCGGCGTTGGAGAAGGCCCGGTCGCGCGCCATCTCCTTGACCACGAGCCCGAGCGGTACGGCGAAGGCGACCACGACCATCGCGGTGACGGCCAGGCTCACCTTGACCAGTGCCCACCTCATCGCGGCGGTTGTTCCAGCTTGACCCCGACTCCGCGCAGCGTATGCAGATAGCGCGGCTTGGCGGCCGTCTCACCCAACTTGCGGCGCAGCCAGGACAGATGGACGTCGATCGTCTGGTCGTCCCCGTAGGACTGCTGCCACACCTCGGCCAGCAGCTCCTTGCGCGATACGACGACACCGGGCCGCCCGGCGAGGAAGGCCAGCAGGTCGAACTCGCGGCGCGTGAGGTCCAGCCCGTCCCCGTCCAGCTCGGCCTGACGCCGCAGCGGATCGATCGCGAGCCCGCCGACGCGGATCACCCGGGACGGCGGCTCGGCACCAGCGGCCGAGCGCGAGCGGCGCAGCACGGCGGCCATCCGGGCGGACAGGTGCTCGACGGAGAACGGCTTGACCAGGTAGTCGTCCGCCCCGGCGTGCAACAGACGGACGATCTCGGACTCGTCGTCCCGCGCCGTCGCGATGATCACCGGGACATCGGTGATGCCACGCAGCATCTTCAGCGCCTCCGACCCGTCGAGATCGGGGAGTCCCAGATCGAGGATCACGACATCGAAGCCGACATGGGCAACCTCGCGCAGCGCCTCGAGGGCCGTGCCGACGCTTCGCACGGTGTGGGAGGCATCGGTCAGGTGCCGGATGAGGGCGGAGCGTACGAACTGGTCGTCCTCGACCACGAGCACACTTGCCATGAGCGGCACCGTACGCCATACGGGTGATGTCCGTCCTGCGCGGAACAGCGTACGGATCCGGCCAAGTGCGGCAGTATGAGCCAGATGCAACGAGGTCTCGTTCACGCCGCAGCCTGGTCGCTCGCCACGGGCGCCGCCGTCACGCTGTCGTGGTGGGGCGTCCACACCGTGCTCGCCGGCACGGCGTACGATCCGCCGCGCGCGCTCCCCATACCCAGCGATGCGACCGCGTTGAGCGAGGCCGACGGCGGCGCTCAGCCGCGGTCCTCCTCCACCCGGCGGCCCAAGCCTTCTCCGACGTCGTCGTCCCCCAAGCCGTCGGGCACTTCCGGCCACAAGGACACCCGTCCGCCGCGCTCCCCCGCCCCCTCCGCCGCACCGGCGACGGTGAAGAGCTACACGGTGCCGGGCGGAAGGGTCGTGCTGGATCTCGGCAAGTACTCGGCCTCCCTGGTCTCCGCGACGCCGGACACGGGCTGGCGGATGCAGGTCTGGAAGCAGTCCGAGTGGATCCGGGTTGACTTCACTTCGGGCGGCCGGGCGTCGTCCGTGTTCTGCACCTGGAACGGGCATCCCCCGACGGTCCAGAGGGTCCCGGGCTAGGGCCTGTTCCGGCTCCGCTCAGCCGAACGCCGACGCCGGCGGTTCGGGCGAGGGCCGCGCACCCACGTCGCTCACCGGCGCCGCTCCACCGGTGAAGGCCACCAGCGCCCGCCCGTGTTCCACCCGGCCGGGGTGCGGATCACCGGCGGCACGGCGGGTGAGTTCGGCGACCGGCAGCTCGCGGTCCGAGGCCAGCAGTACGGCGTTGCCGAAGCGCCGGCCCCGCAGCACGGTCGGGTCGGCCATCAGGCACACCTCGGGGAACACGGTGCGCACGGTGGCGATTTGTGCCCGCAGATGGGCCAGTGGCGGCCCGTCGGCGATGTTCAGCGCGAGGAAACCGCCGGGCCGCAACGCCCGCCGTATCTCCCCCGCGAACTCCCCGCTCGTCAGATGGGCGGGCGTACGGGCCCCGCTGAAGACATCGGCTATGACGAGATCCGCCCAGCCGTCGGGCACCTTCCCGAGCCCTTCCCTGGCGTCGCCGCCGCGTACCCGTATTCGCCAGCCGCTCTCCAACGGGAGTTCCCGCCGTACGAGTTGGACGAGCCGTGAGTCCAGCTCCACGATCTGCTGGGTGGACCGCGGCCGGGTCGCCGCGATGTACCGGGCGAGGGTGAAGGCGCCGCCTCCCAGGTGCACGGCCTGGAGGGGGCGGCCGGGAGGAGCGGTCAGATCGGCGATGTGGCCGAGCCTGCGCTGATATTCGAAGTCCAGATAGGCCGGGTCGTCGAGATCCACATGGGACTGCGGGGCGCCGTCGATGAGCAGCGTCCGGGCCCGCGGCCGGTCGGGGTCGGGGACAAGCTCGGCAGTGCCGCCGTCCACCTGTTCGGTGACGGACTCGGCCCCGCGTCCACGCCGTCTGCCCTTTGCCATACCCCCAGTATCCCGGGTCGGTCGGCATCCCCGGGCCGGTCGGTCGGCATCCCCGGGCCGAGCCGGGATCCCCCGGGTCAGCGGCAGCGGTCGACGGCCTCGATCATGCGGGCGGCCTCGCCCAGCGCCGCACGCAGCACCGCCGGGTCGGTGACGGTGTCGGCCCCGTTGGGGGGCAGCAGCCAGCCGGCCCCGGCGACCGGTGGCTCGGCGGCATGGGCCAGGGACAGCCCGCGCCCGTTCGTCTCGCTGCACGCGCTGCCCGGTACGTCCCAGCCTGCCGCGGTGCCGGGCGGCACCAGAAAACCGAGGGTGTCGCAACTCCGGTCGTGCAGCACGGGACCGACGCCACCCACGCCCGCCCGCGGGGCCTGAGGGCCGATGCCGCGCCGCAGGATGTCCACCGCCTCCAGGCCCTGACGCGCCGGGACGGTGACGAGATCGCAGGGCTCGGCGATCTCCGGGGCCCGGCTGCAGTCCGGGCTGGGGCGATGCCGGGCAGTTGTCTGCGAGGCGCTGGTATCCACGCCGGCCTCCATCAAGAGAAACCCCTCCTCCGAAGTGAGCCGCATCGCTCGTTGTGCGCAGTGTTCAACGCGGTGCGGCGTCAACGGCTACGGGGCACGCCGCCGAAAAGGATGGCAGTTCATGGCGGATCGCGGGTGAGATATCCGGTTTGTAGCCAAACTCTGCGTATCGACTCCGTCACAACGGGTACGGTCGTGCCTCGCCGAACCAGCGCCCGGTGCGCGATTCGGCCGTACGAACCCCCGCCCCTCACGGGGCGGCAGCACCGCCAGGGAGAGGGCTCGGCCATGGCGTCCCCATCAGCGTCTTCGCGTATCTTCGACGCTCGTCCCACGCCGCGGCCCAACACGGCGTTCCGGCAGCTTCGTGGTCCGCTGTCACCGGGCGAGTTCGCGGCCGCCGTACGCCGCGCGGCCCGCGGCATCGGTGAACAGGTCTCATGCGACGCCCGCTACATCGGGCGCGTCGAGTCCGGGGAGATCCGCTGCCCCAACTACGCCTATGAACGGGTGTTCCGGCACATGTTCCCAGGCCACTCGCTCGGGGACATGGGCTTCTCGCCCCGGGAGGCGGTGCGTGGACGGGGGGCGCGCACGAGCGGCAGCACGCCCCCGACCGAGACCCGACCAGAACCCTGTGTCCAGACCATCGAGGAGAGCGACGTGCTGCGCCGCGCATTCATGACCGGCGGCCCGGCTGCCGTGGCGGCCACTTCCCTGGGGCCGGACCCCGCCCGCGCGAAACACCGCGCCGGAGCGGCCGAGGCGGCGGCCGTCGAGGAGGCCGTACGGCGCATCAGGCTGCTCGACGACAGGCACGGCGCGGACAGCCTGTACCGGCGTGCCGCCCAACCGCTGAGCATCGCCTACGCGTTGCTCGACGCTGGAGCGCAACGCCAGTCGACGACAGACCGGCTGCACGCCGGTGCCGGTGAACTCGCCATCTCCGTAGGCTGGCTGGCGCACGATTCGGGCCGTTTCGCGGATGCCCGCTCGCACTACGCGGAGGCCCTGGCCACCGCGCGCGTGGCGGGCGATCCGGCGCTGGAGGCGCATGCCTTCTGCAACACCGCCTTTCTCGCCCGTGACGCGGGCCGCCCGCGCGAGGCCGTACGCGCCGCCCAGGCCGCACAGCGCGCCGCCCGTCTTCTGTCCTCGCCCCGGCTGCTATCGCTGCTGGCACTGCGCGAAGCAGGCGGCTGGGCGGGCCTCGGCGACCGTAGGAGCTGTGAAGAGGCACTGCTGCGGGCCCAGTCGCTCTTCGGCCGGGGCCCCACGGACGCCGATCCGGAGTGGATGTCCTTCTACGGCGAGGCCGAACTGGAGGGGCTCGAGGCGCAGTGCTGGTCGGCGCTGGACGAGTGGGGGCGCGCGGCGGACCACGCGCGCCGGGCGGCTGAGTTGCAGAGCCCGCACTTCGCGCGGAACACGGCTCTCTTCACCGCGGAACTGGCGGGGAACCTCGCCCGGAGCGGGGCGCCGGAGGAAGCGGCACACGCGGGCGAACGCGTCCTGCGGCTGCTGGAGCACGTCCAGTCCTCCCGCATCCGCACCATGCTGAGCACGACGGCCCGCCTGCTGCGGCCGTACGACCACTCCTCGGCCGTCGCCGGCTTCCTGGCCCACCACGCGCAGCCGGGCTCCACCGTGCCGGGCCCCCGGCCGGCCGCCCGCGGAGCCGGACAGTGACTCCGGCGCCCTCGACTCCGGCGCCCTCGACTCCGGCGCCCTCGACTCCGGCGCCCTCGTAATCCACGTGGTGCCTCCCCGGCGCGGCCCGCCCCGGGGAGGCACCGCGTCCGCTACCTCGGAGCGCTCTGACCGGCGAGGTGCCCCGTCTCGTTCCAGACCTCGAGCGCCGTCTCCCCGTAGGCCCACCCCAGCACCGAGAGCGACGTCGGCTCCAACTTGATCCGGGCGGCGAACGAGACGTCCTGGCCCAGCCAGCGCGCCCCGAGCGCCCGCAGGATGTGGCCGTGCGCGAAGACCAGCACATCGCGGTCCGCCGAGCGCGCCCACTCCACCACCGCGTCCGCCCGCCGTGCGAGCTGGTCCAGCGTCTCCCCTTCCGGCACGCCGTCGCGCCAGATGAACCAGCCCGGCCGCTCGGCCTGGATCTGGGCCTGCGTCAGGCCCTCGTAGGCGCCGTAGTCCCACTCCATCAGCGCGTCCCACGGCTCCGCCCTGTCCCCGAACCCGGCCAGCTCGCAGGTCTCCGAGGCCCGCACCAGCGGGCTCGTGCGGACCTCCACACCCGGCAGTCCGTCGAACGGCGCCCGGTGCAGCCGCTCTCCGAGGAGCTTGGCGCCACGCCGGCCCTGGTCGAGGAGCGGGATGTCGGTGCGGCCGGTGTGCCTGCCGGACAGCGACCATTCCGTCTGCCCGTGCCGGGCCAGCAGGATGCGGGGAGCCATAGCGAACCTCTCGCCGAGTGTGCGGTGCGCACGGCACGCACGACGCGTCGCGCTGAACGTATGCGCGATACGCCGTACGTCGTACGCGCGGTACCTGTGCGGCAGGTGCGGCCTGCCTTCTCCATCATCGCGCACACGACCGATGAGCAACCTGCTGAGCGATCCCCGCGTCTTCCCGCTCGCACGCCCGCCGACCACGTACCGACGGGGGACTGAACAGCAGGCGAACGCGGTGCTGCCAAAGCACCGGGGCGGTGTGCAACGGGTTTCGCGTACACCGTACGGTTGAACTCGCGCCTGCTGGCCGTCTTAACATTTGGAGAGCGTTCGGATGCCCCACACCGCGCCCGCGCCCGCGCACCGCGTCGGAGAGGCACACGGCACGAGGGCCCGCTGGTGGACCGAACTGCCGCTGATCGTTGTGGTGTACGCCGCGTACTCGATGGGGCGGCTGCTGGCCCGGGGCGATGTCTCCACGGCCGTGGACCACGGCCGGGCCATACTGCGCTTCGAACAACTCCTGTCGATAAACGCCGAGCACCCGCTCAACCGGCTGTTCACCCGGCACGCCTCTCTGGGCATACCCGCGGACTTCGCGTACGCCTCCCTGCACTACCTGGTGACCCCGGCGCTCCTGGTCTGGCTCTGGAAACGGCGCCACGAGCACTACCGCGTCGCCCGCACCTGGCTGATGGGTTCGACCCTCATAGGTCTGGTCGGCTTCACCCTCGTCCCGACCTGCCCGCCCCGTCTGCTCTCCGCGGGCCACGGTTTCGTCGACACCATGGCGCAGTACTCCTCGTACGGCTGGTGGGGCGGTGACGCCAGCGCGCCGCGCGGGCTGGGCGGGCTGACCAACCAGTACGCGGCGATGCCGAGTCTGCACGTCGGCTGGTCCCTGTGGTGCGGCGCGATGCTCTGGCGGTACGGCCGCACGCGGCTGATGAGGGCCGTCGGCATCGCCTACCCGCTGCTCACCACGGTCGTGGTGATGGGGACCGCGAACCACTACTTCCTCGACGCGGTCGCGGGCGCGGCGGTCATGGGGCTGGGACTGCTGCTGGCACGCCCCGCGCTGCGGCTCTGCGACGGCATACGTGGGCGGGTCCGCGCCCGCTTCGCTGCCCGCGCCGCGGCGTCTCCCGCGGCCGCCCTCACCTCCGCGGTCGCTCCAACTCCCGTGAAACCGGGGGCTCCCGCACCCGTCGCAGGCCCCCTCGCAACCCCGGTCGCCGCGCCCGGAAGTGCCGCCCCCGGAAGCGGAACCGCCGCCATTGTCGGTGGCGGATGCGAGACTTCGGCGGGTGAACGGATCCCTCGACAGCCGAGCCGTGGCGGCGGCCCCGACCGCACCGCCACCGCAGGCCCTGCCACGGCCGAAGACGGCGCTCCGGCAGCGGCTCGCTGAGCTCCGCGGGCCCGACGCGGCACCGCACCCGCTCGACGCCCGTGCCCTTGCCGCACTCGCCGCAAACCCCGGCTGCCGACGCCGCGCGCTGCTGGACGGCGCCGGAGTCGACAAGGCCGCGCTGGCGGACGCACTGGGCGCGCCATCGAATTTCGGCCAGTCGCAGTTCGCTTTCGTACGCGGCAACGCCTTCGAGGCCCGCGTCCGGGCCGACGGTGGGGCAGAGCTGATCCGGCTGCTGCACGAACGCCTGGGCGAGCCGCCCGCGGGCCCGGTCGTGGAGGTCCCCGATCTGTCGGCCGCCGGCCCCGAGGGACGCGTCGCCCGTACGCGCCTCGCCCTGGAGGAGGCGAGCGCCGCCGGACGCTGGTCGCTGCTGTTCCATCCCATGCTGGTGCTCGACGTGGCGGGGGCTCCCGCCTATCTGGAGCCGGACGCGGTCGCGGTGCACCCCGACGGCGGCTGGACTGTTGTCGAGGTCAAGTCCTTCCCGGTGGTGGACGGTGCGGCCGACGCGGCCAAGGTGGGCGCGGCGGCCCGGCAGGCGGCTGTGTACGTTCTCGCCCTCGAACGCCTGGCCGGGGCCATGGGTGTCGCGCGCTCCGCTGCCTCCCCCGTACGGCACAGAGTGCTGCTGGTCTGCCCCAAGGATTTCTCCAACCTGCCCACGGCCGAACCGGTGGACGTGCGCAAGCAACTCTCCGTCACCCGGCGGCAGCTCGCCCGGCTCGCCCGGATCGAGGAGATCGCCGCCGCCCTGCCCGAGGGCACCACGTTCGATCTGCGGATGGCCGAGGACGGCAGAACGCCCACCCGGCCCGCGGAAGAACTGGCGACGGCCGTCGAGTCGGTCGGGGCGACGTACGCGCCGGAGTGCCTGGCCGCCTGCGAGCTGGCCTTCCACTGCCGGGCCCGGTCGCGGGCGCAGGGCGCCGTCGAGTCGCTGGGCCGCGGGGTGCGCGGCGAGCTGGGCGGCCTCAGCACGGTGGGGGCGGTCCTTGACGCGGCCCTGGGCGACTTGGCGCCCGGCGCCGAGGAACCGGGCGCGGAGCAGGCCGGAGCCGACAATTCCGGGGGCGCGGCGTCCGGAGCGGAGGAGAGCGGGCCCGAGGAGCCCGGGGCCGGGGCGTCCGGGGCGGGGGCGGCCGGAGCCGGGGCGTCCGTAAGCGGGGCGTCCGGAGCCGGGCTGTCCGGGGATCCGACCGTCGACGCCCTGCGCCGCGCCGCCGCCCTGCGGCTCGAGGCGCTCGCCGCCGCCGGCGAGGAGACCGTATGTCGCTGATCACCACACTGGCCCGGTTGGAGGCCGTCCGGGCCGGGCGGGCGCAGCCGAACGCGACCGTGCGGCACCGGCATCTGTCCGACCGGCCGCTCGCGTTCGTTCCGCTGACGACCGCCGGTGAGGCGGGTGCCCCGCTCGGGGCGCTGGTGGGCACCGACCGGGACGAGCCACGCCTGCTGGTCGTGCCCCAGCCACGCGACCGCGACCTGCGGTTCGCGTTCCTCGCGGACCTCGCCGAGGCCGTGCTGCCCTACCTGGACTCGTACGCGGACCTGGTCGAGGCCGAGGAGCGCAAGGAGACCGATCCGGAGACGGGCAAGAAGGTGCCGGTCGAGGTCGAACTCTGCTCCGACGCCCCGCAGCTGCTCCTGCCGAGCGCCGCGGGAGTGGAGTTCGTACGCCTGCTGGGCCGGTCGATGCGGTTCCGCCGCACCGCAGAACAGGACCCGGACACCCCCTATCCGGCGCCCGCACGCGTACCGCTGCTGGGCCGCTGGCTGACCCACTACGGCGAGCGGTCCCGCGTCCCCGGCTCCTCGCTGCTGCTCTCGCTGACCGAGCTGCTCGGCCGCCATTGGGCCACCGGGCAGAGCAATCTCGAGGACCAGCACCTGGGCGCACTGCTCGCCTGGATCGATCCCGAGGACGGAGAGCGGGGAGCGGACGCCGCGCTCCGCGCGGAGCTGGAGCGCGGCGCGGACGGGCTGCTGCTGCGCCCTCCCGCAGGCCCGGCGACCGACCCGGTGTTCGACAACAGGCTGCTGGCTCCGGCGATGGCACGCTACGACCGGGCCCGCGCGGCGATGCCGGGCGGCGTCAAGCGCGGCGCTGAAGCCGGGGCCGGCGCCGAAACCGAAGCCGGGGCCGACTCGGTGGACGGCACCGACGCCCCGGGCGCGTTCGCCGCTCATCACACGCCGCCCCAGGAACTGAGCGCCGCGGAGCGCGAGATCCGCCGGCTCGTCGAGGGACAGCTGCGGCCCACCTGGGACGCGTTGTGGCACGGCGTGGATCTGTTGCGGACCCTCCCCGAAGGAGAGCGCGTCGCGGATCGGTGGAAGCGGGACCGCTGGTCCTACACCGGCCATCGCGACCGCGTCCGCGCCGGTGAGCCCCCGCAGCCGAAGCGGGACGACGCGGTCACGGCGGCGCAGAAGCTGATGGCGCGGGAGACGGCACAGGCGCAGCTCGACGCGCAGGAGGCGCTGGACGACCCGCTCGTGATGGCGGGCCGGAGGCTGGCCGGGGAGGCGTTCGCGGGCGTGGTCACGGACGTGGTGATGGCGTACAGCGAGGCGAAGGTGCCCCGGCCGCGGCCGCTCATCACGGTCCGTACGGACGACCGGCCGCATCTCGCCGGATCCGCGAAGGTGTACCGCGCGGTGCCCGGCGGAAAGACGCAGAACGGAGAGTTCGTGGCGTTCGAACCCGGCGCGCTGGTCGTACGGTTGACCGGCGGGATGGGGCGGGGCAAGGTCCCGGAACCGGGGTCGGTGCCGGAGGAGGGCGACCGCGTCTGCTGGACGCTGTTCGAGCACGCTCCGCGCGGCGGCCCCGAGCTGCCCGACCGGGATCTGACTCCGTGGACGCATGGCGGTCCTCCCCTGGCGGCGGCCATGGGCGAGGCTCCGGACCCGGTGACCGATGAGGACGTGCTGTGAGCGATCAGGTACCGGCGGCAGCAGCAGCCGCGGAGGGTGCGCCGATGAGCCGCGGAGCAGGTGCAGACAGGAGCTTCGGCCCCGAGGCGGGTGCCGAGAAGGGCTTCGACCCCGGGGCGGCCGCTGCGCGGGCAACGGACGCGATCCTGCACGACACGCTGCACGGAGCGCACCGCGGCGTCGTCGTGGACTCGCCGCCCGGCGCGGGCAAATCGACACTCGTCGTCCGGGCCGCGCGCGAGCTGGCCGCCGCCGGCCGCCCGCTGATGGTCGTGGCGCAGACCAACGCGCAGGTGGACGATCTGGTGGACCGCCTGGCGACGGCCGAACCCGACCTCCCGGTCGGCCGGCTGCACGGCAACGACCCACAGCCTCACTTCGGACAGCCGTACGACCCGGTCCTCGACAAGCACTCCACGGTCCGCAAGTCCGCCAAGGCCGCAGATCTCGCCGGCCTCGACATCGTCATCTCGACTGCCGCGAAGTGGGCCCACACCAAGCTCGCCGAACCGTGGGGGCACGCGATCGTCGACGAGGCCTATCAGATGCGCTCGGATGCGCTGCTGGCCGTGGCGGGGCTGTTCGAGCGGGCGCTGTTCGTCGGGGACCCGGGCCAGCTCGACCCATTCAGCGTAGTGGGCGCCGAGCAGTGGGCGGGCCTGTCCTACGACCCGTCGGCCAGCGCCGTGAGCACGCTGCTCGCCCATAACCCCGGGCTGCCCCAGCACCGCCTGCCGGTGTCGTGGCGGCTGCCCGCTTCGGCCGCGCCCCTGGTATCGGACGCCTTCTATCCGTACACGCCCTTCCGCAGCGGTACGGGTCACGGGGACCGGCGGCTGACCTTCGGGGTGGCACCGGACGGCTCGGCGGCGGACCGGGTGCTGGACGAAGCCGCCGAGTCCGGCTGGGGGCTGCTGGAGCTGCCCGCCCGGCACACGCCCCGCACCGATCCCGAGGCGGTCCGCGCCGTGGCCCAGGTCGTCCGGCGACTGCTGGACCGGGGTGGCGCGGCCACCAGCGAGCGCGCCGAGAAGCCCGTACCCCTGACCACCGCCCGGATCGCGGTCGGCACCGCGCACCGGGACCAGGCGGCCGCCGTGCGCGGCGCTCTCGCCGAGCTCGGCGTGTCCGGTGTGGCGGTGGACACCGCGAACCGGTTGCAGGGCAGGGAGTTCGATGTGACCGTCGTCCTGCACCCGCTGTCGGGGCGGCCGGACGCGACGGCCTTCCACCTGGAGACTGGGCGGCTGTGCGTGCTGGCGTCGCGGCACCGGCACGCCTGCATCGTGGTATGCCGGGCGGGAGTGGCGGAGCTGCTGGACGAGCATCCGTCCACCGAGCCCGTCCAACTCGGGGTGACGGTGAAGTTCCCGGACGGCTGGGAGGCGAACCACGCGGTGCTCTCGCACCTCTCCGAGCACACCGTGGCATGGCAGGAGTAGGCCTGGGTAGGGAGGCCCGGTCCGCAGTCCACTTGCCACACGCGGGACAATGGAGGGCGGCGGTCAGTGATGTCCAGATACGTCGGAGGTAGTTCCATGTCGGAGCCGCGGTCGGCTCACCACCAGGCGGACGACGCCAAGCGACGGCTGCGACCTGCGGCGCTGCTCTTCGAACCCCCGGAGGCTCTGGAGGACGACGAGCACTTCTTCGATCTGGAGTCGATAGATGACCCGCGAGACCTGCTGGCCAGGTCCACGGAGCTGACCCTGGCCTTCCGCGAGGCCGCCGATCGCGCGACCGAGTACCAGGCGATCGCAGCGGCACAGCTCGCGGACCCCCGGCGGTTCGACGCGCTGTCCGTCGCCGCTGTCGCGGCGCGGGCGGACTGGAGCGAGGACTACGCCCAGAGGATGATCGAGTTCGGGCGTGATCTCCTCCGGCACGGTGAATCACCGGGGCAGTGACGTGCGGGCCCGGCTCCCGCGCCGTCCCGGCGTGCACACGCACCACCCACACGCACCCGCCGCATCGCCCGCTGTGACGCCTGCTGTGGCGCCCGCGGTCCGCTACCTCCGGCTCGGCCGACAGATGGCGATCATGAGTCGTTATGCCCGTTTTCACCGGCGGCAAAGTATCGATTTTCGTTCCGCCGGACCCTGATGCTAATGTCTTCCCCGTCGGGCGCCGCTAGCTCAGTTGGTTAGAGCAGCTGACTCTTAATCAGCGGGTCCGGGGTTCGAGTCCCTGGCGGCGCACTTTACGGTTTTAGCCGTTGACCTGGGCTTTCTCGCTTCTGCGAGAGAGCCTTTTGTCATTCCCGGAGCTTTCCCGGAGCATTCGCGGAGCTTTCCTGGAGCCGCCCCGGGCTGTCCCGGCCCGGAGCAGTCCCGCGACCCGCAGCTGCCCCGAGCCGTCCTGATCGATCTGTCACGGCAGGGTCGTCCGTACCGTCCAGCGCCCGCTCCGGTCGACGCCCAGGACCTCCACCACCACCCCGCTGCGCCGGTCGGTCATCCGCTCCCCCACACCCAGCGGCGCATCCGCCAGCGGCGGGTAGACCGACCCCGTCCAGCAGGCCGCGGAGTGCGGATGCCCGTCGAGGACCTCGATCGGCCCGCCGCCGGACGCGGTCGCACTGCGCACCCGGTAGACGAGTACGCCCTGCGTGCAGCTCTCGGCGTCGTTGCCCTCCGCCGCCCGGACCTCGATGGCGATCGCGGCCGCCCGGGCGGTACGGACGACCAGCAGTCGGGTGCCGCCGTCCGAGCCGTTCCGTATGGGGGCGGTGAGCGGGTCGAGGCTGTAGACCCTCGTACCCCTGCGCTCCACGCAGCCGACCTCCTCCCGGCCCAGCCAGCCCAGCTTCCACTTGTGCCAGCCGAAGGGTTCGGGCGCGAGCCCGAACTGGCTGCCCATGAGGTCCCAGTCCCCCACGTAGGTGTCCCAGTCGCCCTTGCCGTCCCTGGGCCGGTGGTAGAGGTCGGGCAGGTCGAAGGCGTGCCCGGTCTCGTGGGCGAGGACATTCCGGTCCGGCGGGTGCTCCTCGAACACGGTGACGATCCTGCGCAGTTCCTTGCCATCGGCTCGCAGCGGCCGCCCGAAGTTGACGACCTTCGTGGCGTCCGAGTCGACACCGGGCGCGTCCGGGTCGGCGACCAGATACACGATGTCGAACCGGCTGAAATCCACCTGAGCGTCAGCAGCCGCGATGGCTTCACTCAGATAGGTGGTCCGCCGGGCGGGGTCCCAGTCGCGCTCTATCCCGTACGAGGTCGACGGGCCCGGCATCCGGAGCCAGCTGCGGAGCGGGTGGGCGCGGAGTTCGAACCGGCCGTACGAGGCGCGCTCGAAGAAGCGAGAGGTGTCGGGAAAGTAGTCGGCGGCCAACTCGTCGGGGGTGACCTGCGGCTCGAAATCCGGGAAGGACAGGAACACCATGACCGCGTCGAGCCGGCGCTGCGGCCGCGGATAGGCGCTGTTCCAGGAGTCCAGACCCTCGGAGTGGTGCGCGTTCGTACGTGTCAGGGCGCACGGGGCGGCAGCGGGGTCGGCGGAGGCGGGGCCCGCGACGAGCGACGTGGCGATCACCGCCATGAGGGAGGTGAGGGCGGCCGCAAGACTGCGCAGCCGGGACCGCGGCCGCTCCACTCCCCCGGGTGTCTGCGGACGCGGCACGTCGACCTCCCCGGACGGAATCGGGACACCTCCACATTGCTGTGATTTGTCCAGATACGACCTGTTTCGGTGGCCCGGTCGAGTGAGCGGCGTGACACGTGTACACAGAGCGGAAAGTCACAGACGGTCAGCGAGTTATCAAAACTGCGCTGGAGACGAACAAGAACCGTCAGACGGTCGCCGCAAGGACCTGAAGGCAGGGGCGGGTTACTGGAACGGTGGTCACGCCTGCCTCTATGATCGCCACATTTCCAGCGCGGATTGCTCAATGGGCGGTTGTCCGCCGTCGGCCGGACCAGCTCTACGAGACCTGTACGAGACGAGTGCCCTGCGGGAGCGAGCCGTGTGCGAATCCCCCGACGGGCCGGGCTGCCTGCCCGGCTTCACGCCGCCGATGATCACAGAACGTAGTCCGGTCACGGACCGGTTTCCGGCAGCGGACCATGGGCCCGTGGAGAGCCGGCAGCCCATGCCGGACCACGGTCCGGCACACCGCGGTACGGCCCGGGCCGCTGGGGCGGTCGGCCGGTCCGCTCCGGAGCTGCGTGACATCCAGGCCGCGTTCAACGCCGCCCAGCTCGCCATGGCCGTCGTCGACCGCGACGGCATGGTGGTCAGCGCCAACCACGCCCTCGGCGCGCTTCTCGGCAGGGACCCGGCACGGCTCACCGCCGAGGCCGCCGCCGATCTCGTCGGCCTCGACCACGACTCCCGCACCTGGGCCGCGTACCGCGCACTGCTGCGCGGCGGCAGCGACCGGCTCCAGTGCACGCGCCCCCTCAAGAGCCCCGATGGTCAGTCGCTCTGGGCCGAGATCACCATCGCGCCGATTCCGGGGGGCAGCAGCATGCTGCTGTCGGTTGCGGACATCAGCGACCGACGGGACCTCCAGGCGCGGCTGCGCCATCTGCAGATGCACGACCCGGTGACCCGGCTGCCCAACCGCGCTCTCTTCTTCGAGCGGCTCGCGGGTGCCCTGGAGTCCTCGGCGTACGAACCCGGAGGCACCGGCCGGGTGGGGCTGTGCTACCTCGACCTCGACGGTTTCAAGGCCGTCAATGACACGCTCGGGCACCGCGTCGGCGACCAGTTGCTGGTCGCGGTCGCGCACCGGCTGACGCACTGCGCGGACCAGGCCGGGTACGCGCGGCGCGGCGGGCATTTGGTGGCTCGACTCGGCGGCGACGAGTTCGCCGTCCTGGTGGAGGACTCCACCGGAACCGAGCAACTGGCGACGCTGGCGGGGTCCGTACTGGCCGCGTTGCAGCAGCCCTTCGAGCTGGCCGGGCAGCGGCTGTCGGTCTCGGCGAGCATCGGCGTCGTCGAGCGGGTGGCCGCCGGGACCACCGCGACCGGGCTGATGCAAGCGGCCGACACCACACTGTACTGGGCGAAGGCGGACGGCAAAGCCCGGTGGACACTCTTCGACCCCGAGCGCAACGCGCACCGGATGACCCGGCAGGCGCTGTCCAGCACCCTGCGACCGGCCGTGGAGCGTGGCGAGTTCACCCTGGAGTACCAGCCGCTGGTGGGGCTCGACGACGGAACCGTACGGGGGGTGGAGGCGCTCGTTCGGTGGCAGCACCCGCAGTTCGGCAGGCTCGCGCCCAACCGGTTCATCGGGCTGGCGGAGGAGGACGGCTCGATCGTCGAACTCGGCCGCTGGGTGCTGGAGAACGCCTGCCGTCAGGCGCGGCGCTGGCAACTGGAACACCCGGGGAAACCGCCGGTCCTCGTCAGCGTCAATGTCGCGGTGCGGCAGGTGTGGGACTCGGATCTGGTGGCCGATGTCGCCGGAATCCTCGAGGAGACCGGGCTGCCACCCGAGCTGCTCCAACTGGAGTTGACCGAATCCGCGGTGATGGGATCGGCCGGCCGGCCGCTTCAGGCCCTCCAGGCGCTCAGCGACATGGGCGTTGCGATCGCCATCGACGACTTCGGGACGGGCTACTCCAACCTGGCCTATCTGAGCCGCCTGCCGGTGTCCGTTCTGAAGCTGGATGGATCGTTCGTCTGCGGCTTCCGCGACGAGGAGCACCCCAATCCGGCGGACGAGACCATCGTGGAGGCACTGGTTGAGCTCGCCCACCGGCTGGGGCTGACAGTGATCGCGGAATGTGTGGAGAGCGCGGAACAGGCTGACCGGCTGCGGAGGATCGGCTGCGACACCGGCCAGGGCTGGTTCTACTCCCGCCCGGTGCCGCCGAATCGTATCTCCGCACTACTGCGGAATCAGTCCCCGACTTGACCGTCCGACGCGGGCCAACGAAGGGGTAGCGCAAGGCCGGAGTCAGCCGGGGGACGGCCAACTCCCCGGGGAGTCAATGGGGCCGCCCGCCGCCGTCGCGCGAGTGGAGCGTACGCAGCTCGGCTACGTCCCGCGCCGCTCGGCAAACCAGCGACCCCACCCGACCACGGCAATCAGCCTGTCGCGCCCGGGAGCCCGTACTCCCCGGCGATCAGTTCGTACGAGCGCACACGGGCTTCGGAGCCGTGCGCATTGGACGTGATCATCAGCTCGTCGGCACCGGTCCGCTTGACCAGACCGTCGAGCCCGTCGCGGACCGCGTCCGGGGTGCCGTGGATGACATTGGAGAGCCAGCTGTCCACGAACTCCCGCTCCAGGGAACTGAATTCGTACGCCTCGGCCTCCTCGGCCGAGGGTATGAGGCCGGGTCGCCCCGTGCGCAGCCGGACCATCGACAGCGCGCCCGTCAGTACCTGCCGACGGGCCTCCTTCTCGTCCTCCGTCGCCAGCGCGGATACGCCGATCACCGCGTACGGCTCGCCGAGCGACTCGGAGGGGCGGAAGGACTCTCGGTAGAGCTCGAGCGCGGGGACCGTATGCGCGGCGGAGAAGTGGTGGGCGAAGGCGAAGGGCAGACCGAGCATCCCGGCGAGCCGGGCGCTGAAGCCGCTCGAGCCGAGCAGCCAGACGGGCGGCCTGCCGGGCGACTGGACGCCGCCGGGGAGGGTGGCCTGGATCGGCCCCGGCACGGCGTGGATACGGCTGTAGGGGTGGCCGTCCGGGAAGTCGTCGTCCAGGAACCGGGTCAGCTCGGCCAGCTGCTGCGGGAATTCATCGGCCCCTTCTCCCCCTGCCCGCGGTACGGAAGACCCCGAGCGGTCGGTGCGGCGCAGCGCGGCGGCGGTCGCCCCGTCCGTGCCCGGCGCGCGGCCGAGTCCGAGGTCGATCCGGCCGGGGGCCAGCGCTTCGAGGGTGCCGAACTGTTCGGCGATCACCAGCGGCGCGTGATTGGGGAGCATGACCCCGCCGGAGCCGAGCCGGATCCGCTCGGTGTGCGCGGCCAAGTGAGCGAGGATGACCGCGGGAGAGGAGCTGGCGACTCCCGGCATGGAGTGGTGCTCGGCGACCCAGAAGCGGTGGAAGCCGAGCCGCTCCGCGTTCCGGGCCAGCTCGACGCTGGTGCGCAGCGCGTCAGTCGCGGTCAGGCCGCTGCCGACGGTGGCGAGGTCGAGTACGGACAGCGGGACCGGAGCGGTCCCGGCGGCCGTGCCGCGGATGGTCTCGTGCGTGCCTGCCATGCGGCCCGCCTCCCTGGTCGATCTGTCGTTCTGCTTGCCGCAGACCGACAACCGGAGTCGAGCTCCGGTTATTCCCGATGCGCATGGCGGGGCATACACCGGCAGCCGACCGCCCCCGGCCAAGGCCAACCTGGGCTTCACCGGCGGGTGCTGGCACCGGACCCCGGCGGCCTCCGTGCTCTCGGCCGAGGTCCGTCTCGGGCATCGCGCCGGACCGGCCCGCGGCGTCCGGTTCGCCTCGGCCTCCGGCATGCGGGAGGCCAAGGCGGAGGGCACGCTCAGGAGCACGGCCCGGCAGTCAGCCTCGCAGCGTCAGCACTGCCCGGTCACCCATGCCAAGCAACCACTGTCCAGTCACCGTTGCCCGGTCACCATTTTGCCAAGCCACCACTGCCCGATCACCAGCGCCCGGCGCCATCGCCGACGGGCCATCGCCGACGGCCCGCACCCGGCCGCCTTCGCCGGGTGCCCCGGTTCTCTCCCAGCCGGGTTACCTCGCCGGGGCGGAGGCGAAGAGTGCCCCGAGGTCCGAGTGCGGCACGCTCCGGTCGAGAAGGCACAGGCCCTCCCACACAGTGACCTGGTTGGCGGTGAGGACGGGCTTACCCAGCTCCGCCTCGAGGTCGGAGAGATACGCGGCCGTGTGCAGGGCCGTATCGGGAAGCAGCACGGCCTGGGCTTCGGGGTGGTCGCCGGCCCGGGCCAGCTCCAGCACCTCCTGCCGGCCCCAGGTGCCGACCTCGGCGGCGGTGATGATGCCGCTGCCGCGCATCGCGACGACTTCGGTTCCGGACGCCTTGAGGAAGGCCTTGAAGTGCTCGGCGACATCCTCGGGGTAGGTCGCGGCGATCGCGACCCGGTCCGCGCCGAGGGCGTGAATGGCATGGGCGAAGGCGAAGGACGTACTGGAAGCGGGGAGCCCGGCCACAACGGAGAGCTCCCGCACCTGCTCCTTCGCGCCCTCCCAGCCGAAGACGAAGCTGGCGCTGGTGCAGGCCCAGACGACAGCCTGCGCCCCGGCCGCCTTCAGCTCCTCCACCCCGGCGGCGAGCCGCGCGGCGGAGCCCATCTCCAGCAGGGCGTCCACCCGGTGGGCGTCCTCGCCGATATCCGTGTGGACCAGAGGCAGCCGGACGTCCGCGGACAGTATGCCTTCGAGCCGTGGGTAGTCGTCCTCCGCCGAGTAACCGGGGTATAGGAACCCGACCGCCGCCGTTCCCACCTCCGACCGCTTCACCGCCGCATCTGCCATGTCCACCTCCGAGTCGATCCCGCGCCACATACCGCTTGCCTCTTGCTGCTTGCCGTGTGCCGCTCGCTGTCTGCCGATTGCTCTGTGCCCCGATTGTTCCGTGCCGATTGTGCTCTGGGGCCGATGTACCGCTCGCCGCTCGCCCCACGGCGCCGCGCGACTACCTTGAATACACCGGCCGCGATCCTGCGGTTCCGCCCGCGGCCTCACTCTTCCGAGTGAGGCCGCGGGCGGAACCCGCTGGGTGCTGACGCTGGTCCGGCCCCGCCGTCACGGCGGCGTGGGCCCCGGATCATCCGGGAACTGCGGACCCTCCAGACCTTCCGCGGCCTCCGCCTCGGGCGCCGCCGGCGGCCCCGCGAAAGCCGCCTCCGGCTCCCCGCGCTCACCGGAGAACTGCGGCCCCGGGCCGAGCACCGGCTCGCTCGGCGGAGACGACGACAGCGCCGCCGGCCCACGCCTTGCCACCGGATCCAGGAGCGCCTGGTACGGCCCCACCGCCTGCTCGCCGATCCGCTGCAGAGCCGCCCACATCGTCACCTGGTTCGCCGACAGCACCGGCATGCGCAGCTCCGCCTCGAGCTGCGGGATCACGTCGTACGTGGGCAGGTTGGTGCAGCTGATGAACAGCGCGTCCGCCGAACCGATCACCGCCTGCCGCGCCATGTCCACCACGTCGCGGTACGGCACCTTCCAGATGTGCCGGGTCAGCCCGAGATACGCCCGCCCGGTGACGGTGACCCCACCCTCGGCGAGGTAGTCCTCCAGCGAGCTCGTGACGGACCTCGTGTACGGCGTGACGAGGGCGATGCGGTGCGCACCGATCTCGTGCAGCGCGGCAAGCAGGGCGCCCGACGTGGTCAGTGCCGGCATCTCGCCGGACTGCTCCATCGCCGCGCACATCCCGCGCTCCCCGGCGACGCCGCCGACGAAACTGCCCGAAGTGCAGGCGTACGCCACGACCTCCGGGGCGACCGCGCACAGCGCCTGCACTGCCTCGCGCAGGGTCTCGTGCTCACTGACCAACCGCGCCAGGTCGAGGCTCACCTCGACGGGCACGAACGGAGTGCGGGTCAGATGGAGCGATACGTCGTCCGGAACCCAGCGCCACAGTTCGCGGTCGAGAGCGAAATCGAATGGTGCGACGACGCCCACACCGCGCTGCGGCTGCGGGCCACCCAGAAAGGAGACGTCCATTTCAAGCCCCAATACAAACGGAGGGCTGGGCCAATGGCCAGATGACCAGGAAGAAACGAGAGCCGGAGCACGCCGGGACGTCGGGACAGATGCGGGGCAGATACCCCGTGTTGACGAAGGTAGTTTCTGCTCCCTAGCGTGGTCAATCCTCCCATCTCAGGCCGTTCACCGCTCCGGCGCTTCAGCCAAGCGGACCTACGTTTCGAAACGGTTTCCTGCCAATGTCCGAAAGCACCCTTCTTGTCTTCGGCGCGGACCCCCCACCGCGGCTCGACCGACTGGCCGGCCGTGTCCGAATTGTGCATAGCGACGAGCAGTCTCTGGCCGGGCTGCTGTCGACCGCCGACGCCCTGCTCGTCTGGGATTTCACCTCCGACGCGGTACGGGATGCCTGGCCCGGCTCCGGCTCACGGCCGGGCTGGGTGCACACCGCCAGCGCGGGCGTGGACCGGGTGCTCTGCCCGGAGATCGTCGCCTCCGACACCGTGCTGACCAACGCCCGGGGAGTCTTCGAGCAGCCGATCGCGGAGTACGTCGCCGGGCTCGTGATCGCCATGGCCAAGGACTTCCCCGGCAGTTGGGAACTCCAGCGGCAGCGCCGCTGGAAACACCGGGAGACCATGCGGCTGGCCGGGTCCCGGGCGGTGGTCGTGGGCTCCGGGCCGATCGGCCGGGCGATCGGCCGCACGCTCGCGGGGCTGGGCATCCGGGTGGAACTGGTCGGCCGTACGGAGCGCGGGGAGGACCCGGAGTTCGGCCGGGTGCACGGCAGCGGGGCGCTGCACGGTCTGCTGCCTTCAGCCGACTGGGTGGTTTGCGCGGCCCCTCTCACAGAAGAGACGAGGGGCATGTTCAATGCCGCCACGTTCTCCCGGATGAAGCCGGAGGCCCGCTTCATCAACGTGGGGCGCGGCCCTCTCGTGGTGGAGAAGGACCTGGTCGACGTCGTGCTCGACCGGACGATCGGGGGCGCGGCACTCGACGTCTTCGAGAGCGAGCCGCTCCCCGCCAACAGCCGGATCTGGGATGTGCCGGGGCTGCTCGTCTCACCCCATATGAGTGGGGACACCATCGGCTGGCGGGACGCCCTCGCCGAACAGTTCATGGACAACTTCGACCGCTGGGCGGCGGGCGAGCCACTGCTCAACGTGGTGGACAAACGGCTGGGGTACGTGCCGGTCTCCTGAACGGCCGCGGGTCACCCGGTGCGTGCCACCGGATGGCCCCGAGCCCGGTGGCACGTCCTGGTCCGAACGGGTCCCGGTCCCGGCCCGACCCGAACGGGTCCCGGTCCCGGCCCGACCCGAACGGGTCCCGGTCCCGGCCCGACCCGAACGGGGCGCGGCCCGACCCGAACGACCCGCGGCCACCACCCCAGCCGACAGCCACAGCCGCCCCACCGCCACCGCCACATCCCGGACCGCCTCCTGGCCGAGCCCCAGCTCCCGCTCCCAGGCCCCCCGAACCCCCCGAGTCCCGAGTCCCGAGTCCGAACCCTTGGAGGGTCGATGACCGATCTGGCCGATCTCACGGCAACCGAGCTCCTGACGGGATACGCCGCCCGCGCCTTCTCCCCCGTCGATGCGACCCGTGCCGTACTGGACCGGATCGAGCGGACGGACCCAACCGTCAACGCCTTCGTACGGGTCGACGCCGAGGACGCGCTCGCTCGGGCCACCGAGTCCCAGGAGCGTTGGCGGCGCGGCGAGCCGGCCGGGCTGGTGGACGGTGTGCCGGTGTCGGTGAAGGACATCCTCCTGTTGCGCGGCGGTCCGACGCTGCGCGGGTCGAAGACCGTCAAGGCCGAGGGGCAGCCCTGGGACGAGGACGCTCCCGCCGTCGCCCGGCTGCGCGAGCACGGCGCCGTCTTTGTCGGCAAGACGACGACGCCCGAGTTCGGCTGGAAGGGAGTGACCGACAGCCCGCGGCACGGCGTGACGACCAATCCCTACGATCCCCAGCGCACGGCGGGCGGTTCGAGCGGCGGGAGCTCCGCGGCAGTCGCGCTCGGCGCGGGCCCGCTCAGCCTGGGCACGGACGGCGGCGGCTCGGTCCGTATCCCCGCGTCCTTCTGTGGGATCTTCGCGCTCAAACCCACCTATGGGAGGGTTCCGATCTACCCGGCGAGCGCCTTCGGCACCCTCGCGCACGTCGGGCCGATGACCCGCGACGCACGCGACGCGGCGCTGCTGATGGATGTGATCACCGGCCAGGACTGGCGGGACTGGTCCCAGCTGGGACAGGCACCGGGAGGCTTCCTGGACGGCCTCGGGGACGGCGCCGGTGACGGCCCCGGCCGCGCACTGGCCGGACTGCACATCGCCTACTCCCCGACCTTCGGCGGCCAGGTCGCCGTTGACCCCCAGGTCGCCGCCGCGGTCCGGCACGCGGTGGAGCGGCTCGCCGAGCTCGGGGCGTACGTGGAGGAGGTCGACCCCGATATCGCCGAGCCGGTGGACGCCTTCCACACCCTGTGGTTCAGCGGCGCGGCCCGTGTGGTGCAGCATCTGGGCAAGGAGCAGCGAGAGTTGCTCGACCCCGGGCTCCGGGAGATCTGCGACCAGGGGGCGCAGTACAGCGCGCTGGACTACCTGGCGGCGGTGGACGTACGGATGGCACTGGGCCAGGCAATGGGCCGCTTCCACAGCCGGTACGACCTGCTGGTGACCCCGACGCTGCCGATCACCGCGTTCGAGGCGGGCGCCGAGGTACCGAAGGGTTCCGCCCACAGGCGCTGGACCGGCTGGACGCCCTTCACCTACCCCTTCAACCTCACCCAGCAGCCCGCCGCGTCCGTGCCGTGCGGCATGGACGGCGACGGCCTGCCGATCGGTGTGCAGCTGGTCGCCGCACGCCACGCGGATGGGCTCGTCCTGCGGGCGGCGCATGCGCTGTACGAGGCCGGGGTCGCGGACGGAGTCCGGCCGCCGGCACTCGCACAACACTGACCGCACGGCGCAGACCTCAACGCACCGACCGCACGGCGCAGACCGCACAGCACCGGCCGTACGGCGCAGACCTCAGAGCGCTGACCGCACGCCGCGGCCGTACAACGCGGCAGTACGACGCCGACCGCCCACACCAGGGGACGCCCGCCAGGAATGCGGGCTTCCCATGAGGGAACGGGGGCGCCCCATGAGAACGACGGGGCGCCCCGCGATCACAGCCGCGGTGGCGGCTACGCCCGTCGGAAGTTGAGGGTCTCGCCCAGCGCTCCCGCCCGCCAGAGGTCCTGACAGGCCTCGGCCATCCGGTCGAGGCCGTCGACGATCGAGCCCCAGACGATGCCCGGGACCCAGCCCGCGTCACCGTTGATCAGCAGATTGTTGCGCTCGTAGAAGAGCGCGAGATCCACGACCTGGACCTGGCCCTGATGCTTGGCCTGCGTTTCGTAGCCATAGGACTTCGTCCCCAACTGGGTGTCGGAGAAAGTGAAGTAGCACAGGTCGCCCGGAATGGGAGTGATCGTGGGGTTCTCCAGTGGCGGCTCCGCCGGCGCGAAGGGCGGAAGCAGCGTATAGATCTCGTTGCGTGCGTACTTCGCGTGGTAGACGTCGCCGCCCAGCGGCAGCGCGTTCCACACCGCCTCACAGGTGATCGGCGCGCGGTCGTCGAGCAGCTTGGCCGTACAGGTGACACCACGCTTGTCGAGCGAGACTTCGATGAAGCGGTCTGCCATCGTGGATCCTCTCGTTCGGATACGGGACCAATTGTGTCCCAACGGTCAATAGCACGGCGCCGCGACCGCGCTCCGGGGTCCTCCCCGGAAGAAAACCAGCAACGGCTGGAATCGATTGGCATAACTGGGCTGGAGCCGGGTAGCCGCGCGCCCATGGCTCACCACAGGGGAACGACATGATCGGAAGAACGGTCGGCCGCCGCTCGCTTCTCAAGGGAGCGGCCGCGTTCGGAGCACTGGGAGCGGCCGGCTGTAGCCGGGTGTCCACCGCGGACGTACAGGGCGGAGGGAACCTTCTGGAGCGGATGCGCGCTCAGAAGGTCGTGCGGCTGGGGATCGCGGGTGAGATCCCCTTCGGGTACATCAGCAAGAAGGCGGAGGTCACCGGAGAGGCACCGGAGATCGCGAAGGTCATCTTCAAACGGCTGGGGGTGCCGAATGTTCAGCCGGTGCCAACCGAGTTCGGGTCGCTCATCCCCGGTCTGAACTCGCAGCAGTTCGATGTGATCTCCGCGGGCATGTTCATCAACCCGGACCGCTGCGAGCAGGTCCTCTTCGCGGACCCGGACTACGAGGTGCTGGACGCCTTCATCGTCCGCAAGGGGAACCCGAAGAAACTCGGGACGTACGCGGACGTCAAGAAGACCGGCGCCAAACTCGCGAGCGGCAGCGCATACGCCGAGATCGACTACGCGGTCGACGCCGGCATCAAGCGGGACGCCATCCAGATCTACCCGGACCAGCTGGCCGGCCTGCTGGCTGTCGCCCAGGGCCGCGCCGACGCCTTCGCCGGCACCAGCCTCACCGTCCGCAACGTCATCGAGCAGACGAAGAATCCCGAGGTCGAGTCGACCAAGCCCTTCCTGCCGGAGCTCGACGGCAAGCCCGCCCACGGCGCGGGCGCCTTCGCCTTCCGCAAGGGCGAGACGAAGCTGCGGGACGCCTTCAACGAAGAGCTGCACAAGATGAAGGAGAGCGGCGAGCTGTTGCGCATCGTCAAACCCTTCGGCTTCACCACCACCGAGATGACCGACCTCACCGCAGGGGAGCTGTGCAAGAAATGACAGCGGAGCTGTGGGGACTCATCTTCGAGGGCATCTGGATCACGGTCCAGCTGACCTTCTACAGTGCAGCGCTCGGCGCCGGCGTCGCCTTCATCACCGGCCTCGCGCGTACCTCGCGGTTCTGGATCCTCCGGTTCCTCTCGGGGTTCTACGTCGAGGTCTTCCGCGGGACATCGGCCCTGGTCCTGATGTTCTGGCTGTTCTTCGTGGTACCTCTCGCCCTGGGATGGCAGCTGGTCCCGATGTGGGCCGCCACCCTCGCCCTCGGGCTGTCCTACGGCGCGTACGGCTCGGAGATCGTCCGCGGTGGCATCGCCGCGGTCGCCCCGGCCCAGCGGGAAGCCGGGATCGCGCTGAGCTTCACGCCCTGGCAGCGGCTGCGCCTGGTCATCCTGCCGCAGGCGGTGCCCGAGATGCTTCCGCCGTTCAACAACCTGCTCATCGAGCTGCTCAAGGGCACGGCGCTGGCCGGCCTGCTGGGCGTCGGTGAGATCTCCTTCGAAGCGCAGCTGGCGCGCCTGGCCACCGGCGAGAGCGCGAACATCTACCTCAGCATCCTCGGCATGTACTTCGTCCTCGCCTTCATCCTCACCCGCGGTATGCGACTGCTGGAGCGCCGCGCCAAGGCCTCGATCGGCCAGAAGCCCGAGAAGGGCGGTGGCATCTTCCGGAAGCTCAACATCCGCGAGGAGACCCAGCAGTCCTCCAACATCATCACCGCTGGAGGTCACTGATGAACTGGCAGTGGTCCGTCGTCGGCGACTTCATGCCGCAATTCTGGGACGGGGTCAGGGTCACCCTCGAGGCGACCGCGCTCGGCTCCCTGCTCGCTTTCGCGCTCGGCCTGGTCTGGGCTCTGGCGCAGCGCGCGCCGACCCGCTTCGTACGCTGGCCGGTGAACGTCTTCGTCGAGTTCATCCGCAACACCCCGCTGCTGGTGCAGCTGTTCTTCTTCTTCTTCGTGCTGCCGGAGTGGGGCATCCAGACCTCCGCGCTGGCCACCGGAGTGATCGGCATCGGGCTGCACTACTCGACGTACACCGCCGAGGTCTACCGGGCGGGTATCGAGGGCGTGCCGCTGGGCCAGTGGGAGGCGGCCACCGCGCTGAGCCTGCCGCGCGGCCGTACCTGGGGTTCGGTGATCCTTCCGCAGGCGATCCGCCGCGTCGTCCCGGCGCTCGGCAACTACGTCATCGCGCTGCTGAAGGACACGCCGATGCTGCTCGCCATCGGCGTCCTGGAGATGCTGAACCAGGCCCGGCTGTTCGGCGCGGCGACCTTCCAGTACATCGAGCCGTACACCGTGGTGGGCGTCGCCTTCATCCTGATCTCCTACCCGGCTTCCCTTCTCATGCGATTCCTGGAGCGTCGTCTTGTCCACTGACAACTCCCAGACCCCGCCCTCGCCCGTCCCGGTGAGCAAGGACAGCACCGAGCTGATCCGCTTCGACCAGGTGACCAAGCGCTTCGGCGGCAACACCGTCCTGGACCACCTCGACTTCACGGTCGCCCCTGGCAAGCATGTGACGCTGATCGGCCCCTCCGGATCGGGCAAGACCACGATCCTGCGGCTGCTGATGACCCTGCTGAAGCCCGACGAGGGCAGCATCCAGGTCGCCGGCGAGTACCTCACCCACGAGCAGAAGGGCGACAAGCTCGTCCCCGCGGGCGAGAAGCACAGCCGCGAGATCCGCAAGAAGATCGGCATGGTCTTCCAGCAGTTCAACCTGTTCCCCAACATGAAGGTGCTGCGGAACATCACCGAGGCACCCGTCCACGTCCTCGGGATGACCAAGGACGAGGCCGACGAGCGGGCGCGCGAGCTGCTCGAGCTGGTCGGGCTGACCGAGCACATCGACAAGTACCCGACGCAGCTGTCCGGCGGACAGCAGCAGCGGGTGGCGATCGCGCGGGCGCTGGCGATGCGGCCGCAGGTGCTGCTGCTCGACGAGGTGACCTCGGCGCTGGACCCGGAGCTGGTGGCCGGGGTCCTGGATGTGCTGCGCGACATCGCGCACACCACGGACATCACCATGCTCTGTGTGACTCACGAGATGAATTTCGCCCGAGACATTTCGGATGACGTGCTGATGTTCGACGCCGGAAGGGTCATCGAATCGGGTCCGCCGGAGAAGATCTTTTCGGAGCCCGAGCAGGAGCGCACGCGGGAATTCCTCAGCGCGGTGCTCTGATATCGCAGCTCCTGCGGTCATTCCATGACCTGGGCATATGCCACGATGGCGCGCTCTTGCTGACACGCTTGGAGCGCGCCATCGATCTGCTCAACACCCGCTCCATTCCGCGCCCTTGGCGGCTATCGTGGTATCGAGCCCAGCTGCCGGGGCCGGTGTGGAGTGCCCCTCCCCCGTGACCAGCAGCGACGGCGACGACGCAAGCGGTCACAACCTGCTAGGGGGAAACCGTGGCGCTCAAGCCCGAGCCGACCGCGCCGTTCCACTCGGTGCAGTACGCCCTTCGCGTGCTGGAAACCGTTGCCAAGCACGGCGACGGGGTCACCGACGTTCAGATCGCGCGCGAAACAAGCCTGCCTGTCGGCTCCCTCTCCCAGCTTCTGCTGATGCTGCGGCGCGAAGGATATGTGGAGCAGGTCGCCGACGGTGCGTATGTCGTCGGTGAATCCCTGGTGCTTCTCGGCTCCGGCGGCGACAACAAGCAGGCCCTGTCCGGCAAACTCCAGCGCATCCTGACCGAAATCCGTGACTCGGTGGGAGCGGCGGTCTACATCAGCCGTTACATCGACGGCGAGGTCAAGATCACGCAGTATGTGGACGGGCCGCGGGCTCCGAAGGTCAACGAGTGGGTGGACTTCCGGTCCGCCGCGCACGCGAGCGCGGTCGGCAAGTGCCTGCTCACCCAGCTCGACCACAACGGCCGCCGCGACCACCTCTCGCGCCACAAGACCGCCCGGCTCACCTCACGGACGATCACCAACGAGCGGGTGCTCTTCACCAAGCTGGACAACCAGCCGCCGACCGTCCCGGTGCTCGATCTCCAGGAGTACGCGGTGGGTACCGTGTGCGCCGCGGTCCCGATCACCGCGGGCCAGGCGGTCGGCTGCCTCGCGCTGTCGATGCCGATCGAGCACGCCCACCGGCTGCGGCAGGCCGCCGACGCCCTCAACCGCAAGGCCGCTCCCGTACTGCTCTCGCTCACGATCTGACGTACGGCGGACCGCTGCTCCCTCCGTGCCGGACCACCCCCTCGGACCAGGTACTATTGCTTCTGACGTCGGCCGCTCCGCGGCAGTCGTCAGCGCGCCGCTAGCTCAGTTGGTTAGAGCAGCTGACTCTTAATCAGCGGGTCCGGGGTTCGAGTCCCTGGCGGCGCACCACAGAGAGCGTTGTTGACCTGGGCTTTCTCGGACATCCGAGAGAGCCCGGTGTCGTTTCCGGCCCGCTTCGGCCGCCACCCTCCGACCTCCGCGGAGAACGCCCGGACCGGCCGGGGCCCTGATCAGCGGCCGAGAAGGTCCTCCCGGCCCTGGTCCCGGTAGCTCTTCAGCAGCCGCCCGAGGTCGCGGCCGTCCAGCAGCCGGTAGGCGGCCCCGCACGGGCCGGCGTCCTGCGGCGACCACCACACCGGGTCGGTGCAGCGGAACCCTTCGCGGCGCAGACCGACCCGGTGGACCTTGTTCGTCGCGGTGACGGGCATGGCAGCCGCGATCCGTACGAAGCGGGGGGCCATCTTCGTACCGAGGTCGGGCTGAGCGGTCAGGAAGGCCGCGAAGTCCTCCGGATCGAACACGTCGCCCTCGCGCAGTGCGAGGGCAGCCATCACCTGATCCCCGGCGACCGGGTCGGGTACGGCATACACGGCGACCGCGGCGGCGGGCTCGTAGCGGGCGAGGATGTTCTCGATCATCGCGGCGGCGAGATTCTCGCTGTCGACGCGCAGCCGGTCGTCGCAGCGCCCGGCGAAGTGGAAGAAGCCGCGCTCGTCGCGGAAGAAGAGGTCGCCGGTCCAGTACCAGCCTCCCCGAGTGCGGGCCGCGGCCGCCTGCTCATTGCGCCAGTAGCCCTCGAAGGGGCTGCGGCCACGGTTGACCAGCTCGCCGATCGCCTCCTCTCCGTTGAGCAGCCCGCCGGCCGGATCGAGGACCGCGCGAGGCAGCTCCCGGCCCGTCTCCGGGTCGACCACCGCGAGATCGTCGCCCGGGGTGGCGCGGCCTATGGCACCGGGCGGGGCGTCCGGGGAGCGCTGGAGGGCGGCCCCGCCCTCGGAGGAGCCGTAGCCCTCGACCAGCGGTACGCCGAAGCGGGCGGTGAAGCGGGCCGCGTCGACAGCTCCGGCCTCGGTGCCGAAGCCGGTGCGCAACGGGTTGTCGCGGTCGTCCGGCTTCGCGGGCGTGGCCAGCAGATACTGCACGGCCCGGCCGACGTACGTGAAGTAGGTCGCCCCGAAGGCCCGTACGTCCGGGAGGAAGCCGGACGCCGAGAATCTGCGGCGCAGGGCGACGGCCGCCCCGCCCGCCAGCGCCGGGGCCCAGCCGGCGACGACGGCGTTGCCGTGGAACATCGGCATGCAGATGTAGTGCACGTCGTCGGGGCCGGTCCCGAAGTACGACACCAGGGACCGGCCCGCGGCGGCGAGCCGGCCCTGGGAGCAGATGGCGGCCTTGGGCGCACCGGTGGAGCCGGAGGTGAAGGAGAGCAGCATCCGGGTGCCGGGCCCGACCGGACCGACCCTGGCGTCGCCGGGACCTGCCCCTTCGTACGGTGCGAGCAGCGCCGCGTAACCCGGGTCGTCGACGACCAGGACCCTGCCCGGGGGGATGCCCGTGTCGAGGCCCTCGAGCAGCGGGAGATGGGCCCGCTCGGTGATCAGCAGAGAGCAGTCGGTGTGGATGATGTCGCCGGCGAGCTCGGGGCCGCGCCGGGTGGGGTTGACGCCGACGACGGTGGCGCCGGCCAGCGCCGCGGCGGCGAGCCAGAGCGGGTAGTCGGGCACATTGTCCAGCAGCACCCCGATGTGCGGTGCACCGTCGGGCGGCAGCAGATCGGTCAGGAGCGCGGCCCGGGCGGCTGCTCCGGCCGCGACCTGATGGTGACTGATGACCCGGTCCTCGAATTTCAGGCCGGGCCGGTGGTCGCCCCAACGCTGCTGTACGAGTTCCGCGACGGTGCCGGTCGTCGTCCCCATGACAGTGCACGGTAACTGACGCTATGTCAGGTGAGGAGGGGGCAATCAAGCCCCGAGGTCATCCGTATCGACCGGCGCCATTGCCCGCGTCCCGGACCGACCGCGGCAGTGAGGACGGTCCGAAACGGAGGGCGACGCCTTAGAACGTGACGTCCGAGCAGGCGTAGAAGGCGTTGCTCGTGTCGGCGATGGTCCAGACGCCGACGATCAGGTGCTTACCGGTCTTCTGGGTGGGGATGGTGCCCTGGTGCACGACGGTGGTACCCGGCCGCGTGCCGTTGTAGGGGACCGACATGAACGGCTGGAGCTCCAGGTCGGCCCGGGTGAGCGGCCTTGAGGGGTTGTAGCCGTTCTTGGTGATGTAGTAGCGGAAGTCGGTGGTCGAGTGCGGGGCGGTGAGCCGCCAGGTGAAGCTGTAGCCCTGGCCGCCGGTGACCTTGGTGGCGGGCCACCGACCGCCGCGCGGGTCGTCGAGCTGGGCGAACTGGCTGTTGCCGGCACTGCAGATCTTGCCGTCCGCGGGGCCTCCCGACGGGAAGCCCTTGGGGCCTTCGACGCTCTGCGGCTCGTACTGGATGGGGCCGCAGTCCTTCACGGTGCCGTTGGCGCAGAGGGCCTGCCGGCTGATGGGGAGGTTGGTGTAGCCGTGACTGGTGGCGCTGCCGGTGGCGAGAACCGAGGCGCCGACGATACCGAGCCCGATCACGGCCGCACTGATCTTTTTATGCATGCTTCGCTCCTGGAGGACGTGGGGGATGTCCGTGAGCCGAGTGCAGATCAGGTCTAGACCAAGTGCCAGACTAGGACTGCCCGATGGACATGTCCAGACCAATCAAGGCGTGAAATCCGGGCCCCGGCCCGCCCGAACACCCGGCCCGCCCGGCCGTTCGGACCATCCCCGCTGATCGGGTACGATTTCCATGTCAGCGCGCGCCGCTAGCTCAGTTGGTTAGAGCAGCTGACTCTTAATCAGCGGGTCCGGGGTTCGAGTCCCTGGCGGCGCACACGACACTCTGGGCCTCCTCGCCACCGGCGGGGAGGCCCAGAGTCGTTCCGGGGCGGTGTCCGGTTACCTCCTGACCACGGTCAGGGGATGGCCAAATCGGAGGTTGCAGTGCACAGTCGCGGAATGGCGAGCGACATCCAGGAGCGGATCAAGAAGCTGATCATCGACCAGCGGCTGCCGTCCGGCGCTCCGCTGCCCACCGAGGCCGAGCTCATGGAGCTGCTCGGGGTCAGCCGCAACTCCGTCCGCGAAGCCCTCAAGGCTCTCCAGGCGATGGGCATAGTCGAGATCCGGCACGGCTTCGGGACGTACGTCGGACCGATGTCCATGGCCCCGATGATCGAGGGCCTGACCTTCCGCACGGTCGCCGGGCACTACCGCGGCGAGGACAGCCTTCTCCAGCTCCTGGAGCTGCGCGAGGCGATAGAGACCGGGCTGATAGCGCGACTGGCCGGCCGCGTACCCGCCGCGGATCTCGTCGAACTGGACGCGCTCGTATCACGTATGGAGGACGAGGCCGACGACGGCGCTGTCCGGGCCGACACCGACCGGGCCTTCCACACCGCCCTCTACCGCGGGCTGGACAACCTTCTGCTGAGCGAGGTCCTCGAGGCGTTCTGGGACTCCTTCCACCGTGTCCGTACGGACCTGGTGGACACCCAGCCCGACCCGAAGAACACCTGCCGTCAGCACCGGGAGATCCTCGCGGCGGTCCGCTCGGGGGACGCCGTACGCGCCGAGGCAGCCGTACGCGACCACTTCGGGAACATCCGGACCCGTCTGAGCTCCGCGCGCCGCGAACGCTAGGT
Source organism: Streptomyces sp. NPDC004647 (assembly GCF_040609575.1). NCBI lineage: Bacteria > Bacillati > Actinomycetota > Actinomycetes > Kitasatosporales > Streptomycetaceae > Streptomyces > Streptomyces sp. NPDC004647. The sequence continues at coordinate 112,437 of NZ_JBEXKU010000014.1, forward strand.
GCCACCGGATCGGTGGCACCCCAGCGTTCGTTCGCGTCGGGCTGTCAGTGCCTCATCCTCCGGCGGCGATCTTTGCCCTGTAGTAGGTCTCCGCGGCATCGGCGAACTTCATGATGAAGTAGGAATTGATTCCGGCGCCGGCGAGTGCACCGAGGATGGGAATAGCGCCTGTAGCGGCCTTTGAACCAAGCAGTGCCGAGAACTTCACCGCTATTTTCTGCGCGATCTTCTGCAGGAATGGCTTGCTCAGCTTGGCCAGGGCCTTGCCGCTCTTCTTTCCCGCGATCTTGGCTCCCACCGCGGAAACCCCGGATCCGGCGCCGGCGGCCAGCACTTTGGCCATCACGGCGGCACCGTAGGTCGGATAGGTGGCGTTGAGGACCATCCAGCCTGCTGATACCCCGACGGCGGCAGTACCCACGCTCAACGCGTCCGGCTCCAGGGCTCCGGCCCACAGGCCGAGGATGACCGCCATGTCATCCTCGCCGTCAACCGTGGCCCCCAGTTTGAATCCGATGCCCCACGCGCAGATGGACATCTTGTGCAGGAGAAATCCCACGTCCGCGGTGAGAGCGAGCAGATGTGCGCCCGGTACTGCCATGGCCGCCGCGCCGGCTGCGGCTACCTGAGCGGTCTGCGACGTACGCCAGCTTGAGAGTGTCGAGTACCCGGCAACACCTCGCGCGGCGATTGAAGTATCCCAGCCAAGCGAGTTGAACGCGTCTATGACGATGTTCGAGCTTACGTTTGTAGCCATATCCACCCCCCGATGATTTCCGAGGAGCCTTCCATGGCGCATCGAGCACCGCAATCGAACATTACTGACGGAAATAGCGGAATATCGAACGTTCGTCTACTTGCCGCGCACGGCTCCCCAGGTGTCTCACGCAGCCCACTCCGCCCCGATCGGCGAACGCATTTGACGGGGCGTCAGCAGGCTCAGCTGATCGGTGTTCCGAAGTCCGCCGCGAAAAGGATCACCGGCCTCTGTCTTCGCCTCGCGCCGGAACCCCGGTGCCGGTTCCGCGAGGACGCCGTTCCCGAACTGCGCCGTAATCCCAACCGGCACACAGGCATCCCATTGCACGCGTATGCCCAGTAAACAGCTTGTTTCGCCCTTGCGATCAAGCCGGAAGATCCGGGACCCTATCCTGGACCCGATGGCTTCCACGGCATAAACGGAGCTTGTGGGTCGACGAGTTGGGGGCTCGATCGGTTGCGGTTCACGACGGGGTGGGGGCCCCGTCCACTGCGGATGTCGAACAGGGCATCATGCAACCGGAAGGTGGCCTTTCCCTGTCTTGGGGGATGGCGACCGGACCTTGCTGAGCACGGGTCGGTCGAGGGGGACCATTGACCCGGCCCGGAAGAACTTACGAACACGCAGGCCGGCCTGCGTGCGGGGGGATGACTCATGACGTCGACGCCGACGGGCGCCCGGAATACCTACGACCCGTCCCGGACGACTCGGCTCCGCGTGCCTCAGCAGCGGCACCCAGGACCGCGACGCCAGAAGAAGGCGCTGCCGCGCTACGACTACGAGCACTACAGCCGGCTCGCCGGGCCCCTCACACAGCCCGATCCCAACACGCCGTACAGAGTGCGCTATCGCAGCCTGCTCGCCGACGAACCGCACCGAATACGGGCGGCCCTGCTGCTCGGCGCGGCGCCACTGGTCTCGCTCGGCCTGCTCGCCTGGCTGCTCCAGCCCGCGCACTGGACGAAGCGGGACAACGCCTCGGACGCGCTGCTCATTCTCGACGTCGTGATGCTGGTGTCGATCGGTCTGATCGAGCTCTTCCGCACCATGAACGTGCTGTCCAACGCGCATGCGACGCTGGTCGCGCGTGATCCGGTCCCGGTGGTGCCCGAGAACGGCACCAAGGTCGCCTTCCTCACCTCCTTCGTCCCCGG
>NZ_JBEXKU010000015.1:0-7876 GCF_040609575.1 Streptomyces sp. NPDC004647
CCATCAAGGGCCTCACCGCCGAAGTCGGCGCCTCCGTCACCTCCGGCGCCCTCATCTGCGAAATCAAGGACTGACACCACCTCAACCCACAACCGAAGGGCCCCAGCCGATTCCACGGCCGGGGCCCTTCGGCCTGTGCACGTACCGCCTCAGGACCGAACACGTCCGCATCGAGGCCGACTTCTTCGTCGCGCTGCACCACAGCCACCCCGGGGCGTCTGCCTCCGGCTACCGGCCGCCGTCCGCCGGCCGTCGCCACGTTCTTCAGAGCGACCCGGTCGGGCTCCAGGGGCTCGGCGCGGCCCCTGCGGGTCCTCGGCCGGTCGGCGCCACAGCTCCGGCGGGCCGTGCCGGAGGCGCCATCCGCTTGCGCAATGGCATGCTGGACTCCCGGGCAGGGACAGGAGGACCGGCGATGGCGACCGAAACGGCTCATATGCCGGCACGGCCGATGCGGGCCGATGCGCGGCGCAACTACGAGCGGCTGCTGACCGAGGCCCGTACGGCCTTCACCCGGCACGGCACGGACGCGTCGCTGGAGGACATCGCGAGACGCGCGGGGGTGGGCATCGGCACGCTCTACCGCCACTTTCCCAACCGGTACGCACTGATGGGCGCCGTTTTCCAGAGCGAGGTCGACGCCCTGCTGGTGCGCTCGCGGGAACTGATCGACGCCGAGCAGCCGTGCCGCGCCCTGGTGGACTGGCTGCGCGCCATCATCAGCCATGCGAGCACCTACCGCGGGCTGGCCAGGGCGCTGATGAGCGCCTCGCACGACGACGGCTCCGCCCTGGCGCGGTGCAGCGTGCCGATGCGTCAGGCGGGCAGCACGCTGCTCGTACGGGCGCAGCAGGCCGGAGTCGTACGCCGCGGCGTCGAGATCGCCGACGTGATGCAGCTGACCAACGCCATCGCGCTGGCCGTCGAGGAGGCCCCGGACGACCCGGACCTGGCCGACCGGCTGCTCATGCTGACGCTCACCGGTCTCAAGGCCGAGTCCGGCCGGGCGGACGGCTGTTGAGCAGCTGAGCGCGGCTGCGCCCGGCAACGGCTGCCACTGTTCCCGGGCCCGCGGAAGCGCAGGGCCCGGGAGAATCGACCGGGGGGACCCCGGGTGAACTACCGGCGGCGCGGCGACAGATCCGCGATCCGGCCGTTCCCCACCGCTGCCTGCTGCTCCGCCAGTGAGGCGGCGCTGCGCAGCTGAGGCCCGCCGGACCCCGGTGGGTGGCTCCGCCGCTGGCCCGGCAGGGGGAGGTCATCGGCCCCCTTCACCCCGGGAGAGCCCGGCGGGCCCATCCGGCGTGGCCGTCGCCCTGGAGGACCGTTTCCCTCGGCACCCGGGCCCGGAGAAGCGGCCCCCTGACCGGCCACCGTGATCTGCACCCCTTGATCGGCAAGGGCCTGCAGTTCGGTGACGGCGCGGTCGTCGTGCAGCGGGGGCTCGTCCGTGACCAGCCGGGTGATCACATCGGTCGGCACCGTCTGGAACATCGTGTCGGTGCCCAGCTTGGTGTGGTCCGCGAGCACCACGACCTCGGCCGCGGCCTGGACGAGCGCCCGGTCGACGCTCGCCGACAGCATGTTGGACGTGGACAGGCCGCGCTCCGCGGTCAGCCCACTGCCGGACAGGAAGGCCCGGGAGACCCGCAGCCCCTGGAGGGACTGCTCGGCACCGCTGCCGACCAGCGCGTAGTTGGAGCCGCGCAGGGTGCCGCCGGTCATCACGACCTCGACACGGTTGGCATGGGCCAGCGCCTGTGCGACCAGCAGCGAGTTGGTGACCACGGTCAGCCCCGGGACCCGCGCGAGCCGACGGGCCAGCTCCTGCGTGGTCGTACCCGCCCCGACGACGATCGCCTCGCCCTCCTCGACGAGACCGGCCGCGACGTCGGCGATAGCCGTCTTCTCCGCGGTCGCTAGATGGGATTTCTGCGGGAAGCCGGACTCTCTGGTGAATCCGCCCGGCAGCACCGCACCGCCGTGCCGGCGGTCGAGCAGTCCTTCTGCCTCCAGCGCGCGCACGTCCCGCCGTACGGTCACTTCGGAGGTCTGGACGACACGGGCGAGCTCACGGAGCGACACGGCTCCGTTCGCTCGCACCATTTCGAGGATCAATTGGCGACGTTCTGCAGCGAACACGAAACTGACAGTAACCCCAACGACCGTCTGGTTTCAGCAGTTTGCGCCGAATAGCAGAAGTTGTTCGCAGCGAGACATCGAAAATGGTATACGGGGCGTCGCCAAGTTTCGGCGCGCGCCCTCTACGCGCCCCGGGGCCTTCATCGGGTCCTGCGACGGCGGAGACCAGCGGCTGAGCAGCCGAACCCATGGCGTCCACGAACGCTCCCCCGAGCCTCGTACGACAGGTGGCTCCCGGCGCCCTGCGCCCGCGCCTCCCGGCTCTGGACACGCGCCTGAGGGAGGGCTACGCCTCGCGCTGCGACTTCCGGGTGTGCAACTGCCGTGCCACCTCGGCGATGGACCCGGACAGCGACGGGTACACGGTGAAGGCGTTGGCGATCTGCTCCACCGTCAGATTGTTGTCGATCGCGATCGACATCGGATGGATCAGCTCACTGGCCTTCGGCGCGACCACGACGCCGCCGACCACGATCCCCGTGCCCGGCCGGCAGAAGATCTTCACGAAGCCGTCCCGGATGCCCTGCATCTTCGCGCGCGGGTTGCGCAGCAGGGGCAGCTTGACGACCCGGGCGTCGATCAGTCCGTTGTCCAGGTCCGCCTGGCTGTAGCCCACGGTCGCGATCTCGGGGTCCGTGAAGACGTTCGCCGAGACCGTCTTCAGATCGAGCGGGGCGACCGCGTCACCCAGGAAGTGGTACATCGCGATCCGGCCCTGCATCGCGGCGACCGACGCCAGCGCGAAGACGCCGGTGCAGTCCCCGGCCGCGTACACGCCCGGCGCGCTCGTACGCGACACCCGGTCGGTCCAGATGTGCCCGGAGTCCTTGAGCCGGACACCGGCCTCCTCCAGACCCATGTCCGCGGTGTTCGGGATCGCGCCGACCGCCATCAGACAGTGCGATCCGGTGATGACCCGGCCGTCGGCGAGCGTGACCTCGACCCGGTCCCCCACACGCTTGGCCGACTGTGCGCGGGAGCGGGCCATGACGTTCATACCGCGCCGCCGGAACACGTCCTCCAGCACCGCCGCGGCGTCCGGGTCCTCGCCCGGCAGCACGCGGTCGCGCGAGGACACCAGCGTCACCTCGGAGCCCAGAGCCTGGTACGCGCCCGCGAACTCGGCGCCCGTGACACCGGAGCCGACCACGATCAGCTCTTCCGGGAGCTCCTCCAGGTCGTACACCTGGGTCCAGTTGAGGATGCGCTCGCCGTCGGGCAGCGCGTCCGGGATCTCGCGGGGGTGGCCGCCGGTCGCGACCAGTACCGCGTCCGCGACGAGCTCCTCGCTCGAGCCGTCGGCGGCGGTCACCGTGACCCGGCGCGAGCCGTCCGGGGCCTGGGCGGGCTCCAGCCGGCCACGGCCGCGCATCACCTTGGCGCCGGACCGGGTGACGGAGGCGGTGATGTCGTGGGATTGGGCGAGCGCGAGGCGCTTCACCCGCCGGTTGACCTTGCCGAGGTCGACGCCGACGACCCGGGCCTTCTGCTCGATGTGCGGCGTGTCATCCGCGACGATGATCCCCAGCTCCTCGTACGAAGAGTCGAAGGTGGTCATCACCTCGGCCGTGGCGATCAAAGTCTTCGACGGCACGCAGTCGGTGAGCACCGACGCCCCGCCCAGACCGTCGCAGTCGACGACGGTCACCTCCGCGCCGAGCTGGGCGGCCACCAGCGCCGCCTCGTAGCCGCCGGGTCCGCCACCAATGATCACGATCCGAGTCACATGCTCCATTGTCCCGCACCCGCCAAGGAGACTTCGGGCGGGGGCCCGTACCGGCCGGGCACCCCGGGAAGCGCTGCCGCCACTCCCGTACCCTCGAATCATGTCGCTCTACGCCGCGTACGCCGGCAACCTCGACGCGCGGCTGATGTCCCGCCGCGCCCCCCACTCGCCGCTGCGCGGCACGGGCTGGCTCTCCGGCTGGCGGCTCACCTTCGGCGGAGAGCAGATGGGCTGGGAGGGAGCCCTGGCCACCATCGTCGAGGCCCCGCGCTCGCAGGTCTTCGTGGCGCTGTACGACATCGCGCCGATGGACGAGGAGTCCATGGACCGGTGGGAGGGCATCGGGCTCGACATCTACCGGCGGATGCGGGTGCGCGTGCACACCCTGGACGGCGACGAGGCGGCCTGGGTCTACGTCCTCAACGGCTACGAGGGCGGGCTGCCGTCGGCGCGCTACCTCGGCGAGATCGCCGACGCGGCGGAATCGGCCGGCGCGCCGCACGACTATGTGATGGAACTCCGCAAGAGACCCTGCTGACACCGCAAGCGACCTTGCCGAAGCCCCGGTCTGCTGGACGAGGGAAGGACCGGCGATCGCTGCCGGGCGGCCCTTGCCTCCGACAGCCGCTGGATCGCACCGGAGCACTGGACCGTGGAAGTCCTGTCGGCCATCCGAGGCAATGTGCTGGGCGGAAAGATCACCCAGCGGCATGCGGAGGACGCGGTCGCAGCCCTCGCCCGCCTGGATCCCGTCGTTCCGCCGACCCGTGTCCTGCTGCCGCGGACCTGGGAGCTGCGGAGCAACCTGACGACGTCCGACGCCGCATATGTCGCCGCTGCCGAGGCGTACGGCTGCGCCCTCCTGACGACCGACGCCCGACTGTCGCGCGGGTCCGGGAATCCGCTGCACGGTCAGCGTCATCGACTGATCGCGGGCGCCGGACCGGCGCCGTGTGCGGAAGGGTCTGGGATCCAGCCGCGCAAGGGGGGATCTACGCGCGTAGGGCGTTTGCCGTTACCCTCATCCACGTGAACGCTTCTTCCACGGACATCCCCGGCGCTCCCGACGCCGCCGCCGCCCGACTGCGCGAGCTCACCGGTGCCGAGAGCCACGACGTCGCGCTTGTCATGGGTTCCGGCTGGCTCCCCGCCGCCGAGGAGCTCGGGACGCCCGAGCACGAGTTCCCCGTCACCGAACTGCCCGGCTTCCCGCCACCCGTGGTCGCGGGCCACGCGGGCACGGTCCGCTCGTACAGACTGGGCAACAAGCGGGCTCTCGTCTTCCTCGGCCGTACGCACTACTACGAGGGACGCGGTGTCGCCGCCGTCGCGCACGGTGTCCGTACCGCCGTCGCCGCGGGCTGCAAGACCGTCGTGCTGACCAATGGCTGCGGGGGCCTGCGCCCCGGCATGCGGCCGGGCCAGCCGGTGCTGATCAGCGACCACATCAACCTCACGGCCGCCTCCCCGATCGTCGGCCCGAACTTCGTCGACCTCACCGACCTGTACTCGCCGCGGCTGCGCGCGCTGTGCAAGGAGATCGACAGCACCCTCGAGGAGGGTGTGTACGTGCAGTTCCCCGGCCCGCACTACGAGACTCCGGCCGAGATCAACATGGTCCGGGCGATAGGCGGCGACCTGGTCGGCATGTCCACCGTCCTCGAGGCCATCGCGGCCCGTGAGGCCGGGGCGGAGGTGCTGGGCATCTCGCTCGTCACCAACCTCGCCGCCGGTATGACCGGGGAGCCGCTCAACCACGAAGAGGTACTGCAGGCAGGCCGCGACTCGGCCGTCCGGATGGGCAGCCTGCTGGCGCAGGTCCTCGGCCGGATCTGACCGAGCCGGATCGATCTGCCTGGCAGGGCGTACGGGCCGGGCCCTCGGCCGGATCCGACCCCCCGGTGACAGACCCGCCCACCACCGGGTACACAGCCCCCACGCCACGGATGCACCGCCCCACCACGGAGCAGCCCCGCGGCGAGTCACCCCGTACCGGACAGGAGCATCACCGTGGCAAGCGAAACAGCGGATCTGATCGGCCGGGCCCGTGCGTGGCTGGACGAGGACCCCGACCCGGAGACGCGTGCGGAACTGGGCGAACTGCTCGAGGGTGTGGACCCGGCCGACGTGGAGGACGGAGTCGAGAGCGATCAGATCGCGGAGATCGTCGAGCGCTTCGGCGGCACACTCCGGTTCGGTACCGCGGGACTCCGCGGAGAGCTGGGCGCGGGCCCGATGCGGATGAACCGCGCGGTCGTGATCAGGGCAGCCGCCGGGCTGGCGGCGTATCTGCGCAAGCAGGAGACCGCCGCGGACGGAGAGCGCGACGGAGACGCGCCAGGGCTTGTCGTCATCGGCTACGACGCCCGTTACAAGAGCGCCGACTTCGCGCGCGACACCGCCGCCGTCATGGTCGGCGCGGGCCTGCGGGCCGCGCTCCTCCCGCACCCGCTGCCCACCCCCGTCCTCGCCTTCGCCATCCGGCACCTCGGCGCGGCCGCGGGAGTGACCGTCACCGCCAGCCACAACCCACCGCGCGACAACGGCTACAAGGTCTATCTGGGCGACGGCTCCCAGATCGTGCCGCCCGCCGACCGCGAGATCGCCGACGAGATCGCGGCCATCGCCGGCCTGGACTCGGTGCCGCGCCCGGCCAAGGGCCGGCAGACGCTCGGCGACGAGGTCGTGGAGGCGTATCTCGCCCGTACGGACACCGTGCTCGCCGACGGCTCTCCTCGGGACGTACGCGTGGTCTACACGCCCCTCCACGGCGTCGGCCGCGACACCCTCATCGCCGCCTTCGCCCGAGCGGGCTTCCCGGCACCCACCGTCGTCGCCGAACAGGCCGACCCCGACCCGGCGTTCCCGACGGTGGCCTTCCCCAACCCGGAGGAGCCGGGCGCGATGGACCTCGCGTTCGCCACCGCCCGCTCGGCTCGCCCGGACATCGTCATCGCCAATGACCCGGACGCCGACCGCTGCGCCGTCGCTGTCCCGGACCCCGCCGCCGGGAGCGGCTGGCGGATGCTGCGCGGCGACGAGGTCGGGGCGCTTCTGGCCACCCATCTCGTCCGCAAGGGCGCGCGGGGCACGTTCGCGACGACGATCGTCTCCTCGTCGCTGCTGTCCCGGATCGCGGCCGCGGCGGGCCCGGAGGTCTCGTACGACGAGACGCTGACCGGCTTCAAGTGGCTGGCCGGGACCGACGGTCTGCGCTACGCCTACGAGGAGGCTCTCGGGTACTGCGTCGACCCGGACGGCGTCCGCGACAAGGACGGCATCACGGCGGCGCTGCTGATCGCCGAGCTGACCGCCGAGCTGAAGGAATCCGGCCGTACGCTCCCGGACCTGCTGGACGACATCGCGGTCGAGCACGGCTTGCACGCCACCGACCAGCTGTCCGTACGCGTCGAGGACCTGTCGCTGATCGCCGCGGCGATGGACCGGCTGCGCGAGAAGCCGCCGGGGGCGCTGGCCGGGCTCAGGGTCACGTCGGCCGAGGACCTGGCCCGGGGCACCGACCGGCTGCCGCCGACGGACGGGCTGCGCTACCGCCTGGCGGGGGACGGCGAACGGGGCATCGAGGCCGCGCGGGTCATCGTCCGCCCGAGCGGCACGGAGCCCAAGCTCAAGTGCTACCTGGAGGTCGTGGTGCCGGTCGGCTCGCCCGACGGGCTGGACCGGGCGCGGGGGACGGCGGAGGCTGCGCTGGCGGCCCTCAAGACGGACCTGGCGGCCGCGGCGGGCATCTGACCACCTGACCGGCCGAGGCCCGGCCCAGCACATCACGCTGCAACGATCGCCCGTGGCCGGATCCGGCGGGGGCACGGATGCGGTCATGCCACCACCAGGCGCCCCCAGTCGCCGCCGGTCCGCACCGGCTTCGGTGCGGACGCCGTCACTTGGCGTCCGGTTTCCCGCGCGGCTGCTCAAGTGCGCGCTGCCGGGAGACCATCGCGCGCCTGAACGGCCAGGCGCCGCCACCGGGTCGGCATCCGGATCGACGGC